>JAKPCT010000039.1 GCA_029553165.1 Bacillota bacterium | reverse complement strand
ACAGTTTTATTTTAGAACAACCGACGTAACCGGAGTAGCCAACTTACCAGAAGGCGTAGAGATGGTAATGCCTGGAGATAACATTAAGATGTCGATTGAATTAATTACTCCGATTGCAATGGAAGAAGGATTGCGGTTTGCAATTCGTGAAGGTGGTCGTACCGTTGGCGCCGGTGTTGTTACTAAAATTATTGAATAATTGCTAAGGAACGGATTTTAAATCCGTTCCTACCTAATAAAAAATACCAATGTTATTGGATAATTAGAGGAGGGAAAAATAATGGCCGCTCAAAAGATCCGCATCCGTCTCAAAGCGTTTGACCATAAATTACTTGATCAATCTGCAGAAAAAATTGTAGAGACGGCAAAACGGACCGGAGCTTATGTCTCAGGGCCCATTCCACTTCCAACTGAAAAAAATATATATACAATCCTCAGATCAGTTCATATTGATAAAGATTCTCGTGAACAATTTGAAATGAGGACTCATAAACGACTGATCGATATTTTAGATCCAAGTTCAAAAACTGTGGATGCGTTGATGAGATTAGATTTACCAGCTGGAGTCGATATTGAAATTAAACTGTAAATAAATTATCCTTTTGAAGGATGTTTTTAAGGAGGTGCAAGCAATGGCCAAGGGTATTTTAGGAAAGAAAATTGGAATGACTCAAGTGTTTAGCCCTGCAGGACGTGCGGTTCCTGTGACCGTCGTTGAGGCCGGTCCTTGCGTGGTAATTCAGAAGAAAACAGTGGCAACTGATGGATATGATGCGATTCAACTTGGCTTCGATCCTAAAAAAGAACGCTTAGTTAATAAACCGATGAAAGGCCACTTTAAGAAAGCAGGAGTAGGGCCATATCGTTTTATAAAAGAAATAAGGGTATCACCTGAGGAATCATATGATTTGGGTCAGGAGATTAAAGCTGATATCTTTAATGAAGGCGAATGGGTTGACGTTACTGGAATTTCAAAAGGTAAGGGATTCGCTGGAGTAATTAAAAGATGGAACTTTAATCGGGCACCGATGGAACATGGTTCGATGTATCATCGACGACCTGGATCATTGAATGCAACTGATCCTGCCAGAGTCTTTAAAGGAAGAAAACTTCCTGGAAGACTGGGTGGAGAACGTACCACTATTCAAGGACTTCAAGTTGTAAAAGTTGATCCTGAAAGAAATGTGTTACTGATTAAAGGTGCTATACCTGGTGCTAATGGTGCATATGTCGTGGTTAAGAAAACTGTTAAACGTGCTAAACAGTAAGTGAATTGTTAGAGGAGGAAATACGATGCCAACCGTACCTGTATATAATATTCAGGGTTCACAGGTAGGTGAAGTCGCCCTAAATGACCTGGTTTTTGGCGTAAAAGTAAATGAAGCATTGTTGCACGAAGCAGTCACTATGCAACTTGCATCAAGAAGACTAGGGACTTCAGCAGTAAAGAATCGATCCGCTGTTAGAGGCGGTGGACGCAAACCTTGGCGTCAAAAAGGAACAGGTCAAGCAAGACATGGGTCAAGACGCTCACCGATATGGACTGGCGGTGGAGTTGTATTCGGGCCAACACCCCGGAGTTATAAGTTTAGTTTGCCTAAAAAAGCACGCAAACTTGCTTTAAAATCAGCTCTTTCTGCTAAAGTCGAAGCTGGTGAAATCATAGTATTAGATGCTTTGAATTTCACAGAACCAAAAACAAAGAATATGGTAAATGTCTTAAATAAATTAAATGCGATCAAACCTTTAATTGTTACCGCAGACAACGAGGAAAATGTAAATAAGTCTGCACGTAACATTCCAGGTGTACTTTCAATGGCTAGCGAAGGAATTAATGTATATGATATCTTAGCTCACAACCATTTGGTCATTACAAAAGACGCCGTGAAAAAGATTGAGGAGGCGTTAGCATAATGGAAGCAAGAGAATTAATTAAACGACCGTTAATTACTGAAAAAACAACAATGTTGATGGAAGAAAACAAATATTGTTTTCTAGTAGATCCTAGAGCTAATAAAACACAAATTCGCATGGCTATTGAAGAAATCTTCAAAGTTAAGGTTAAAGATGTTAATACCTACAATATGTTGGGTAAAGTCAAAAGAATGGGTCGCTACCAAGGACGTCGTCCTAGTTGGAAACGAGCCATAGTTACTTTGGAAGAAGGAAGTCGTATCGAATTTTTTGAAGGTGTGTAATTTTACGAAGATAAAACAAGGAATTAATCATTTAAGGGGGTCAGGAAGATGCCGGTAAGAAAATACCAGCCAACCTCACCTGGCAGAAGGTTTATGACGGTCTCTGATTTTGCAGAGATTACGAAGACAAAGCCGGAAAAATCATTACTTGAACCAATTAAAAAGACCGGTGGAAGAAACTCATCCGGACGTTTAACCGTTAGACACCGAGGTGGCGGTCATAAACGGATGTATCGAGTAATTGATTTTAAAAGAGATAAATTTGATATTCCTGCAAAAGTTGCAGCTATTGAATATGATCCAAACCGTTCGGCTAGAATTGCGTTATTACATTATGCTGATGGTGAAAAAAGATATATTCTTGCTCCAATAGGCTTGAATGTGGGAGATAAAGTAGTAGCTGGACTAAATTCGGATATCAAACCTGGTAATGCATTACCATTAGCTAATATTCCGGTTGGTACCATAATTCATAATATTGAATTAAAAAAAGGTTGTGGAGCACAGTTAGTTCGAACCGCCGGAGCTGGAGCACAATTAATGGCAAAAGAAAGTGATTATGCTCATGTTAGATTACCATCGGGTGAGATGCGATTAATTAAGGTTGATTGTATGGCTACTATTGGTCAGGTTGGAAATCTGGAACATGAAAATATAACTATTGGAAAAGCAGGGCGCTCACGTTGGTTAGGTAGAAGACCATCTGTTCGAGGCGTAGTTATGAATCCGGTTGACCATCCACATGGTGGAGGAGAAGGTCGTTCCCCTATAGGTCGTGCACCTGTTACTCCTTGGGGTAAACCTGCATTAGGTCACCGAACCAGAAAACACAAAGCCTCCGATCGCTTGATCGTAAAGAGACGGGCGTAAGGATATAAGGAGGGATAGTTCGTGGCACGTTCATTAAAAAAAGCACCATATATTCAAGAAAGTCTCTTGAAGAAAATTCAAGAAATGAATTCAAAAGGTGAAAAGAAAGTAATTAAGACATGGTCAAGAAGTTCTACCATCTATCCGGAAATGGTTGGACATACCATTGCGGTTCATGATGGACGTAAACATGTTCCAATTTATTTAACCGAAGATATGGTCGGTCATAAACTGGGAGAGTTTGCTCCAACAAGAACTTTTAAAGGGCATGCACACTCAGAAAAATCTACCGGTCTTAAATAATCAAGTTTTACCTCGATGAGGGGAGGGAATCTTATGAATGCAAAAGCGAGTGCTAAATATGTTCGCATTGCTCCTCGTAAAGCCCGACAGGTCATTGATCTAATTCGTGGAAAACGGGTTAATGATGCGCAAACAATATTGAAGTTTACTCCAAGGTTTGCAGCTGAAGTTATTGGTAAAGTATTGAATTCAGCGATTGCCAATGCCGAAAATAATCATCAGTTAAATCGGGATAGATTAATAATCTCAGAGGCTTATGTTGATCAAGGTCCGACCATGAAACGACAAATGCCTAGGGCTCAGGGTCGAGCAGCTTTGATTCGCAAACGAACCAGTCATATTACAATAGTACTGGCAGAGAAGGAGGGCAAGTAATGGGTCAGAAATCACATCCAATAGGATTACGGGTTGGAATTATCCGCGATTGGGATGGACGTTGGTTTGCTCGGAAAAAAGAGTATGCCGAACTAATTCTCGAAGATGTGAAAATCCGTAAATACGTCAAGAATAAGTTATATGCCTCCGGAATTGCCAAAGTGGAAATTGAAAGAGCCGCAAATCGTGTTAAAGTCACCATCCACACCGCAAGACCGGGAATGGTAATTGGTAGACAAGGTAATGAAGTTGAAAATATTCGAAAAGAATTGGAGAAAATTACTAATAAGCAAGTTCAATTGAATATTGCTGAAGTAAAAGTACCTGAATTGAATGCTCAATTGGTAGCTGAAAATATTGCGTTCCAGTTAGAGAGAAGAACTTCATACCGTCGGGCGATGAAGCAATCCATCAATCGCACCATGCGTTTAGGAGCACAAGGAATCAAAGTTGCTTGTAGCGGGCGATTAATGGGTGCTGAAATTGCTAGGACCGAAGGATACAGTGAAGGCAAAGTACCATTGCATACCTTAAGAGCTGATATTGATTATGGATTTGCCGAAGCAAATACAACCTATGGAAAAATTGGTGTAAAGGTATGGATCTACAAAGGAGAAATCCTCCATGCTCGTAACCGGGCTGGCGCCAAAGCTGAAGGGGGAGTTTGAAGATGCCACTGGTACCAAAAAGAGTTAAACATCGAAAAGTACATCGTGGACGAATGAAAGGTAAAGCCATCAGAGGTTCACAATTGGTTTCAGGAGATTTTGGTCTTCAAGCTACTGAACCAGGATGGATCACCAATGTACAGATTGAAGCCGCACGTATTGCAATGACCAGACATATCAAACGTGGTGGTAAGGTATGGATTAAAATATTCCCAGATAAGTCAGTAACAGCAAAACCGGCTGAAACCCGTATGGGTAGTGGTAAAGGTTCACCAGAGCACTGGGTTGCTGTAGTAAAGCCTGGTAGAATTCTTTTCGAAATTCAAGGTGTTGCTGAAGAATTGGCACGCGAAGCAATGCGTTTAGCTTCTCATAAACTTCCGATCAAATGCAAATTTGTAAAACGTGAGGAAGCAGGTGAAGTAAATGAAAGCTAAAGAATTAAGAGAAATGACCCCGGATGAACTTCAAACTAAGCTGACAAGTTTAAAAGAGGAATTATTCAATTTACGTTTTCAAGTCGCTACCGGGCAGCTTGATAATCCAATGAGGATTCGCGATGTTCGAAAAAATATTGCCCGCATTTTAACAATAATTCGTGAAAATGAACTTAAAGCGGGTAAGGTTTGAGCGGATTGAGGATAGAGGAGGAATAAAAAATGGCTGATCGTGCTCTTAGAAAGACAAGAGTAGGAATAGTTACCAGCGACAAAATGGATAAGACCATTGTTGTGGCAGTACAACGCTTAGTAAGACATCCGTTATATGGTCGTATCATTAAACTTACTCAAAAAATTAAAGCTCATGATGAAAACAATGAATGCAGAGTGGGCGATAAAGTAAGAGTCATGGAAACACGGCCTCTTAGCAAAGATAAGAGATGGCGTGTAGTAAACATAATTGAAAGAGCAAAATAATTGCTTGAAAGGAGGAGCCGACCGTGATTCAGGCGCAAACCTTTTTAAATGTAGCTGATAATTCTGGAGCTAAGCAAGTGATGTGTATTCGAGTCTTGGGAGGTTCAAAAAAAAGGTATGCCCGTGTAGGGGACCTGATTATAGCAGTCGTCAAGGACGCACTTCCTCCTTCTGCCGCAAAGAAAGGCGCAGGCGGAGGCAGTGTTAAAAAAGGCGATGTGGTAAAAGCGGTTGTAGTCCGTACTACCAAAGAGACCAAACGTCCTGACGGTTCATATATCAGATTTGATGATAATGCCGCGGTCATCCTTAATGAACAACTCAACCCAAAAGGAACTCGTATCTTTGGGCCAGTTGCTCGGGAACTTCGCGATAAGAATTTTATGAAAATTGTATCGTTAGCGCCAGAAGTTCTATGAGAATGGTCAGAGAGGAGATTTATAAAGATGGGTAAGCTAAGCATTAAAAAAGGCGATCAAGTAGTAGTGATTGCCGGAAAACAAAGAGGTAAAAAAGGTAAGGTTCAAAAGGTTCATCCAGCTGATAATACTGTTTTGGTAGAAGGTTTGAATTTAGTCAAAAAACATTCCAAGCCTTCACAAACCAATCCACAAGGTGGAGTTATTGACAAATCATTGCCAATAAATGTTTCAAAGGTAATGCTCATTTGTCCCGAATGTAATGAACCTATCAGAGTAGCGCGTAAGCGGACTGAAGATGGAGTTGTACGTGTTTGTCGTAAATGCAGCCGTAATATCGATTAATTGATAACTGTTTTGGAGGGGGGTGCAATCAATGTCTCGGCTAAAAGAGAAGTATGAAAAAGAAGTTATAGTCGGTTTAAAGAATCGTTTTGGATATAAGAACAGTATGGAAATCCCTTCTATTAATAAAGTAATAATTAATATGGGAGTTGGTGAAGCAACAGCTGACTCTAAAGCAATTGATGCCGCAGTAAATGACTTAACTTTAATCAGTGGTCAAAAACCAATCGTAACAAGAGCAAAAAAATCAATTGCTGCTTTCAAATTAAGGGCTGGTATGCCAATTGGTTGCAAGGTAACGCTGAGAGGCGAACGTATGTATCAATTTTTAGATAAATTATTTAATATTGCTTTACCACGGATCAGGGATTTTCGGGGAGTTTCACCAAAGGCTTTTGATGGTCGTGGTAATTATACACTCGGAATCAAAGAGCAATTGATCTTTCCCGAAATTAATATTGATAAAGTTGATAAAACCCGTGGCATGGATATTGTAATTGTAACTAGTGCTCAAAATGATGAAGAGGCATTTGAACTCTTAAAGTTAATGGGCATGCCTTTTAGAGCATGACCGCGAAGGAGGATAAAGTATGGCTAAAACCTCTATGATTATTAAAGCAAATCGAAAACCCAAATTTGCAGTAAGGAAACATAACCGTTGCAAAATATGCGGACGGCCGCACGGATATATGCGTAAGTTTGGGATGTGCCGTATATGTTTCCGCAATTTAGCTCACCGCGGTGAACTCCCAGGAGTAACTAAAGCAAGTTGGTGAGAGTTTATTTCCGTTTAAACGGAAGGAGGTTCAAGAAATATGGTAATGACAGATCCAATCGCCGATATGCTTACGAGAATTAGAAATGCAACCATAGTTAGAGATAAAATTGTCGAAATTCCATCTTCAAAGATCAAGCAAGAAATTTCAAAGATCCTTAAAGAAGAAGGATATATTGAAGATTTTGAAATTGTTGATGATGGTAAACAAGGCAAAATCAGGATTTATCTTAAGTATAACGGTAAAGACAAAGTTATATCTGGTTTAAAAAGAATCAGCAAACCAGGATTGAAAGTCTATGCAAATAAAGATGAGATTCCTAAAGTCTTAGGAGGACTGGGAATAGCTATTTTATCTACTTCGCAAGGTATTATGACTGACCGAAATGCCAGAAGTAAGGGTATTGGTGGCGAAGTAATTTGTTATGTTTGGTAAGAAGACAGGAAGAACGGGGGGTGTAATTTAAGATGTCTCGAATTGGACGTAAACCTGTTGTAATACCCCAGGGAGTACAGGTTGAGGTTAATGGAAATACATTGAAGGTTAAAGGACCTAAAGGTGAATTAACCCAGACTGTGCATCCTGATATTAAAATAGTGGTAGAAGATAATCTTCTAAAAGTTGAAAGACCGTCAGACCAGAAAGAACACCGTTCTTTACACGGCTTAACTCGTTCTTTGGCTGCAAATATGGTTGAAGGAGTTACTAACGGTTTTACAAAGGGATTAGAAATTAATGGTGTAGGTTATAGGGCGACTAAACAAGGTAATAACTTAGTTTTAGCAATGGGATACTCTCATCCAGTCGAAATTCAGCCTTTAAAAGGAATAGAGTTTGAAGTACCTGCACCAAATAAAATCATCGTTAAGGGTATTGATAAACAAGTAGTTGGTCAGATGGCTGCACAAATCAGAGCAGTCCGTGAACCTGAACCATATAAAGGCAAGGGTATCAAATACGAGAATGAAGTTATTAAGCGTAAAGCTGGTAAAGCTGGTAAAGCCGGGAAGAAATAATTTTTCCGGGAAAGGAGTGTAACCTGATATGTATAAACGGCCTCAACGCCGCGAAGCACGAATTCGTAGACATATTCGCCTTCGAAAAAAAATTGAAGGGACCGAAACACGTCCAAGATTAAGTGTATTTCGCAGTTTGCACCATATTTATGCTCAGGTTATTGATGATGTAAATGGCGTAACATTAGTATCAGCATCATCTGTTGAACCAGAGATTCGAGCACAATTAAAAGGTAAATGTGGAAATATTGATGCTGCCAAAGTAGTTGGTAGTGCTATAGCCAAAAAATCATTGGCCAAAGGGATTAAAACTGTTGTTTTTGACCGTGGTGGTTATATCTATCATGGTAGAATTAAAGCTTTAGCTGATGCAGCTAGAGAATCAGGCTTAGAATTTTAAGCGACGGGGGGATAATATTGAAGCGAATTGACCCTAATCAATTAGAACTAACTGAAAAAGTAGTTCATATAAATCGAGTTGCTAAGGTTGTAAAGGGAGGTCGTCGTTTCAGCTTCAGCGCCTTAGTGGTAGTTGGAGATGGAAACGGACATGTTGGAACCGGATTAGGAAAAGCTTCAGAAGTTCCTGAAGCTATCCGTAAAGGTGTTGAGGATGCCAAGAAGAACCTGATCGAGGTTCCATTAAAAGGTACGACGATTCCGCATCAAGTTGAAGGTAACTTTGGCGCTGGTAAAGTATTGTTAAAACCTGCAGCACCTGGTACTGGAGTTATTGCTGGTGGTCCGGTCCGTGCAGTATTAGAGAGTGCCGGTGTAAGAGACATTTTGACAAAATCACTGGGTTCTTCTAATGCGCTGAATATTGTTCATGCAACAATAGCAGGACTAAAAGAATTAAAAAGACCAGAAGAAGTAGCTGCAATGCGCGGAAAAACCTTGGATGAAATTCTCGGATAGGAGGGAATAATATGCCAAGAAAAAAAAGTCAAACAGAGAATAAGACTCTAACAATTACGTTAAAACATAGTGCAATTGGACGGTCACAAGTTCAAAAGGATACTTTGAAAGCTTTAGGATTTAAAAAATTAAATCAAACAATTTCTAAAGTTGACAATCCAGCAATTCGTGGTATGATTAAAACTGTTGAACATTTAGTTGAAGTAAAAGAAGAAGCCTAGGGGGTGCTCTTTGATGAAATTACATGAGCTTCAGCCAGCTTCAGGTGCCAAAACTGCTCCAAAGAGAGTTGGACGTGGTATCGGATCAGGTTTAGGAAAAACATCTGCCAAGGGACATAAAGGACAAAAAGCCCGTTCAGGCGGTGGAAAAGGACCCTCTTTTGAAGGAGGTCAAACTCCGCTGCAACGCCGCTTACCAAAGCGTGGATTTACAAACCGTTTTCGTCATGAATGGGTAGAAGTTTCTCTTGAAAGTCTTAACCGATTTGCTGATGGTACTGAAGTAACACCAGAAATGTTGTTAGAAGCTAAAATTATTAAAAAGTTAGGTAATGGTGTAAAAATATTAGGTAATGGTGATTTAACCAAGAAACTTACTGTTAAAAGTAATAGTTTCAGTAAATCAGCTATTGCTAAGATTGAAAAAGTAGGCGGCAAAGCAGAGGTGATTTGAGTTGCTGGAAGCGATTAAAACCGCGATTAAGCTACCTGATTTACGAAAGAAGCTCATTTGGACATTGGTTCTTTTGGGCATCTTTCGCTTGGGTTCATTAGTACCGATTCCAGGACCGTGGGATTTAAAAAGATTAGGTGATATTTTTAAAGGCAATAGTGTTTTTGGATTACTGGACATGATGGCCGGTGGTGGTTTGGCAAACATGTCAGTATTTGCAATGAGTGTTAACCCTTATATTACCGCTTCAATCATTATGCAGTTATTAACAATGGTAATTCCACAACTTGAGCAAATGGCTAAAGAAGGTGGAGAGGGTCGTAAAATTATAGCGCAATATACCAGATATGCAACTGTAGTCTTAGCTATAATCCAGGGGACCGCTTTAGCATTTGGATTGCGTGCAGCGATGATAGCGCCTACTGTGTGGGATATTGTTTTGGCGATAATCACTTTGACTACAGGAGCCGTTCTGTTAATGTGGCTTGGGGAAGTTTTATCTGAGCGTGGAATTGGTAATGGTATTTCAATGATCATCTTTGCAGGTATTGTCGCACGAGTATTTCCAAGTATCAAACAACTGTTTGATTTATTGCGGGGGCAAAGTGCTATTGGTCTGACTTTAGTAAGTATTATTCTGTTCATAGCTCTAATCATTGCAGTTGTTGCCGGTGTTGTTTTTGTAACCCAAGGGGAACGGAAAATCCCTGTTCAATATGCAAAAAGAATTGTTGGGCGCAAAATGTATGGTGGAACTTCAACATACTTGCCGATCAAAGTTAATCATTCAGGAGTTATACCGGTAATATTTGCATCATCAATTTTAGCTTTTCCACCGACAATTGCTCAATTTCTTGAACCTGGTCATTGGCTATATAAAGCACTGAATATAGTTGCTCCGGGAAGAACTTTATATTTAATAATCTATGCCATTTTAATCTTCCTTTTCACATATTTCTATACGGCAATTACTTTTAACCCATTAGAAGTATCTGATAATATGAAGAAATATGGTGGATTTATTCCTGGAATAAGACCAGGAAAACCGACTGCCGAATATCTAGATCGGGTTTTAACAAGAATTACATTAGCAGGTGCTTTATTTTTAACTGTTATTGCATTACTGCCATATTTAATCAACTTAGTTCCTGCATTCAAAACTTTGCAGGTACAATTTGGTGGTACCGCGGTTTTAATTGCTGTCGGTGTTGCAATTGATACAATGAAACAAATTGAAGCACAATTGTTAATGCGACAATATGAAGGTTTCTTGAAATAATCTAATAAAAGGAGTCTAATATGCTTAACCTGATTTTATTAGGACCTCCTGGTGCAGGTAAAGGTACACAGGCAGAACTATTAATTGAAAAGTATAAAATACCTCATATTTCAACTGGTGATATTTTTAGAGCTGCGATCAAAGAAGGAACAAAATTAGGGCAGGAAGCAAAACGTTATCTTGATGAAGGAAAATTGGTCCCGGATGAAATTGTTGTTGGAATAGTTAAAGAACGTCTTTCATTAGATGATTGTAAAGCAGGATTTTTATTAGACGGTTTTCCAAGAACAATCCCGCAAGCTGAAGCACTAAGTTCATTCTTGGATCCTGCGGGAAGAAGTATTACTGCTGTTATTAATATTGAAGTTAATTTTGACATTCTGACGGCACGTCTAACCGGACGCAGAGTATGTCGGAATTGTGCAGCAGTATATCACTTAGTTACCAAAAAAGAAAAGGTAGCTGGTGTCTGTGACCACTGCGGTGGAGAAATCTATCAACGGGCAGATGATACTGAAGAAACTGTCAAAAAACGTTTAGAGGTATACCAGGCCCAAACCGAACCGCTGATAAAGTATTATAGTGAAAAAGGTTTATTATTAACTTTTGATGGTGAGGCGTCTATCGCCAGTGTATTTGAGCAGATCACTACTGCCTTGGAGGCAAAATAAGAATGATTGTAATTAAATCTTCAGCGGAAATTGCCATAATGAGGGTTGCTGGAAGTATATTGGCAGCAGTGCTTGAAGAGATAAAAAATCTAGTTCATCCTGGTATTACAACAGGTGAACTTGATAAAAAAGCAGAAATTTTGACTAGGAAGTATAATGCTATACCAGCTTTTAAGGGTTATCATGGTTTTCCGGCTTCTTTATGTACTTCAGTAAATGATGAAGTAGTACATGGAATTCCGGGAAACCGGATTCTTAAAAGTGGTGATATAATTGGACTGGATTTTGGTGTTATTTATAAGAATTTTTATGCTGATTCTGCAGTAACATTACCCGTGGGAGATGTAGAACCAGAAGTAGAAAGGTTACTAACTGTAACGAATGAAGCATTGTTCAAAGGAATATCAAAGGCACGGGTAGGTAATAGGCTTTATGATATTTCCCGAGCAATTCAAGAGCATGTTGAATCAAATGGTTTTTCAGTGGTAAGAGATTTTGTTGGTCATGGCATTGGCCGTCAAATGCATGAAGCGCCACAAATACCTAACTTTGTAGGAAATGACTATAATCCACGTTTAAAGAGTGGGATGACATTAGCAATTGAGCCCATGGTAAATTGTGGCGATTATCGCGTTGACATTGATCCTTTTGACAATTGGACGGTTAGGACGATTGACCGCAAATTCTCGGCACATTTTGAACATACAGTAGCTATTACAGATGGTGAACCGGAAATACTAACAATCTTACGGCCGGAGATTTTACCGGAGGTAAATTAGTTAAATGATAGTAACTGTAGATGGTTTACGACAAGGACAATTAGTACGTTCGATCGCTGGAAGAGATAAAGGACAATATTACTTAATCTGGGATTTTATTGGTGATAAGTATATCGAAGTTGTTGATGGAATCAAACATCCAGTGAATAAACCAAAAAAGAAAAATCTCAAACATGTTCGCGTTACAATGGTAGTAGCTACTCAAATAGAAGAAGCAATTTTAAAAAGTGAACGTATTACTGATTCACAAATTGCGACTGCTATTAAAGAAAGAATAAATGAACTTGAGGAAGGGGATCGGTTTCATGGGTAAAGAAGATATAATCGAAGTTGAAGGAACTGTTGTTGAGCCGCTACCCAATGCGATGTTTCGGGTGGAATTAGAAAATGGTCATCGGGTTTTAGCTCATATTTCCGGGAAAATGAGAATGAATTTTATCAAAATCCTTCCCGGAGATCGTGTAACAGTTGAACTTTCAGCTTATGATTTGACCAGAGGCCGAATAGTATATCGTTTTAAATAATACTTACCTGGGTTGCGGTAAGTCTCTTCAATCAGGTTTGTAATATATATTAAACAATTTAGCATTTGTCTAAGGAGGATTACAGATGAAAGTCAGACCTTCCGTTAAACCGATTTGTGAACATTGCAAGCTCATCAAACGTAAAGGTCGGGTTATGGTTATTTGCGATAATCCGAAGCACAAACAAAAACAAGGTTAATTTGGTATTAATTACTAATATTATCAAGCTATTTAGCACATAATAAGGAGGTATTCATATGGCCCGTATCGCTGGTGTTGATTTACCGCGAGAAAAAAGAGTAGAAATTGCTCTGACATATATTTATGGCTTAGGGCGTACTACATCAAACGAGGTATTAGCTAAAACCGGAATTAATCCGGATACCCGTGTGAGAGATTTAACCGAAGAAGAGATTAATAAATTACGTGAAGTAATTGACCGTGATTATAAAGTTGAGGGAGATCTTCGCCGTGAAGAATCACTTAACATTAAGCGGTTGATTGAAATTGGCAGTTATCGTGGCCTCCGTCACCGTCGTGGTTTACCGGTCAGAGGACAACGGACTAAAACAAATGCCCGTACCCGCAAAGGACCAAAGAAAACCGTAGGTGCGAAAAGGAAGAAATAAGAAGGAGGTTTATTAAGATATGTCGAAAGTTGCTGCAAAACGTGGTGCTCGTACCCGTAAAAAAGAACGTAAACATATTGATAGTGGTGTAGCTCACATCCACTCAACATTTAACAATACAATTGTAACCATCTCTGATCCGAATGGAAATGTTATTTCCTGGGCCAGTGCCGGACATATGGGTTTTAAAGGTTCACGTAAAAATACTCCATATGCTGCGGGTATGGCTGCTGAAGAAGCTGCAAGGTTGGCAATGGAACATGGAATGAAAAATGTTGAAGTTTTAGTAAAAGGACCTGGCGCAGGTCGTGAAGCTGCAATTCGTTCATTACAGGCTGCTGGCTTGTTTGTTAATATGATTAAGGATGTTACCCCAATTCCGCATAATGGGTGCCGTCCGCCAAAACGTCGTCGAGTTTAAATAGGAGGTGTTAGGTGCTTTGGCACGATATACAGGAGCTGTTTGTAAATTATGCCGTCGTGAAGGCGAAAAGCTTTATTTAAAAGGTGAGCGTTGTTACACTGGAAAATGCAGTATTGGAAGAAGAGCATATGCTCCAGGACAACATGGTCAAGCCCGTAAGAAACTTTCCGAGTACGGAATTCAGTTACGGGAAAAACAAAAATTACGTCGAATTTATGGTGTGCTTGAGCGGCAGTTTGAAGGATATTTCTTAATTGCAGAACGTAAAAAGGGCATTACCGGTGAGAATTTGTTACAAGTTTTAGAAAGTCGTTTAGATAATATTATTTATCGGATTGGCTTAGGAGTTTCCAGAAAAGAAGCTCGTCAATTAGTAAGACATGGTCATTTCACCGTCAATGGTAGGAAGGTTAATATCCCGTCATACTTGGTAAAACCAGGGGATGTTGTTGCTGTAAAAGAGAGTAGCTTATCTTCAGATAAGATCAAGCAAAATCTGGAGTTTGCAGCAGGGCATAATATTCCTGAATGGATCGAATATGATCCAAATAACCATGTTGCTAAAATTAAAGCTTTACCAAGACGTGAACAATTAGATATTCCAGTACAAGAACACTTAATTGTTGAATTGTACTCACGTTAAGAAATTTAGATTAAGAGATTATAGGTTCGCAAATGCGAGAAGGAGGGTTATGGTTTGATCGAGATCGAAAAGCCCAAAATTACCCTAGGTGAAACGAATGATCCTGAACGCTATGGCGTTTTCGTCATTGAGCCATTGGAAAGGGGATATGGAACAACACTGGGCAACTCGCTCCGTCGGATCCTCCTCTCATCCTTACCGGGATATGCAGTTACATCTGTCAAGATTAACGGTGTACTCCATGAGTTTTCTACGATTCCGGGGGTTGTTGAGGATACAACTGATATAATCCTAAACTTAAAAAAGTTATTGGTTAATGTTCATGGTGATTGTCCAAAAAAGGTTCATCTGAATATTAAGGGTTCCAAGCGGGTCACAGCTTCTGATATAATTGCAAGTAGTGAGGTTGAGATTTTAAATCCTGATCTCTATATTGCTACGGTATCTGAAGGAGGATCGTTGGAAGCTGAGATAACCCTTGATCGGGGAAGAGGATATCTTTCAGCAGAGCGCAATAAAAACCAGGAAAATATTATTGGTGTTATTGCAATGGATGCTCAATTTTCGCCAGTCCAAAAAGTAAACTATGTTGTTGAACATACTCGTGTCGGTCAAATTACCGATTATGATAAACTTAATTTAGAAGTATGGACTGATGGAAGTATCAGCCCTGTGGAAGCGGTCTCTTTGGCAGCGAAGATTATGTCAGAACACTTAAATTTATTTGTAAATTTAAGTCAAACTGCTGGCAAAACCGAGATTATGGTTGAAAAAGAAGAAGAGTCTAAGGACAAAATCCTGGAAATGACTATCGAGGAATTGGATTTATCAGTCCGTTCTTATAACTGTTTGAAACGGGCGGGTATTAATACTGTTGAAGAATTAACTCGTAAGACGGAAGAAGATATGATGAAGGTTCGCAACCTGGGACGCAAGTCACTGGAAGAGGTCGAACAAAAAATGCATAGCCTTGGGCTTAGTTTACGTAAATCGGAAGAATAGGCTCAAATGGGCTTAACTTGTAAGGAGGATAAAAATGCTGAAGCGTAAATTAGGGCGTCAGTCTGCTCACCGTAAAGCATTATTTCGCAATTTAGTTACTGCTTTATTTAAATATGGCAAGATTGAAACAACTGAGATTAAGGCGAAAGAAGCGCGCTCTTTGGCTGAAAAGCTAATTACATTAGCAAAAAAAGGTGACCTTCATTCCCGACGTCTGGCTGCTGAAGTGATTACTGAGCCAGCAGTGTTACAAAAATTATTTGATGAAGTGGCACCACGTTATCAAGAGCGAAATGGCGGGTATACAAGAATTCTTAAACTTGGGCCAAGACGCGGAGATGCAGCACCATTGGTAATTTTGGAGCTTATTTAAGAAGATGAAGGTTTTAGAATTTAAAGGGGTCAGCTTTGGTTATTCAGGGCGGACCCCAATCATTTTTGATCTCAATTGGACGATCCATAAAGGTGACCGATTGTTGATTTTAGGACCGAATGGTAGTGGTAAAAGTACCTTAGCATTGTTACTCGCAGGAATAATCAAACCAACTACCGGAGAAATAGTGGACCCGGGTAATCTATTAGTAAATTCTAAAGTGGGTATTGTTTTTCAAAATAGTAGGGTTCAGATGATCGGATCAACAGTTGAAGAGGACTTAGCCTTAAGTCTTTCGTTTCATAACACACCTTCAGTCCAAATCCGAAATAAAGTTGAATATTATCTAAAAGTATTTGACCTTGAGACAAAACGTGACTGCAATGTTAAGCAGTTATCAAGCAGTGAATTAAAACGCTTGGCCTTTGCTTCCGCATTAATAACCACACCTGATTTACTCATTATCGATGAACCTTTAGCAATGTTGGACCAACATGCTAAAAGACTGATCTTAGATTTTCTCGCCAATTCGATTCACACCCCAATGACTGTAATCTGGTTTGACCATGATATTCGAAAAGTTAGATATACTGACCGATGGCTATTACTTAATAATGGTAAATTAGAGAGTGTTTCATTACCGGATTTAAATTCCCGTGAACTCCTGTTAGCAAATGATTTAGAACCGTCTCCACTTCAAAATTTAGAATGGAAGGTACCTGATCTGATAAGTAATGCAATTTATGGTCCGGAGGAGATCATTATAAAGAAATGATCAAAGTAAAATCTTTAAATTATAGTTATGGAAATGTTAATATCTTAAATGACATTTCTTTCACAATTAATGAATCTGAAGTTGTAGGTGTTATTGGGCCGGGTGGTTCCGGGAAAAGTACCTTGTTAAGGTGTTTGGCGAATCTGTTAAAACCGGAATCAGGCAGTGTACAAAATGAATTTATCCTAAATAATAGTTTTTGTGATAAAATAAGTTTAGTTATTCAAGAACCAGAACAACAATTTTTCTTGGATAATGTTTACGATGAAGTTGGATTTGCTTTAAAGGGTTTGGTCTCTGATGAGGAACTTGAAAAAAAAGTGCTTGAGAGCCTTCGTTTTGTTGGTTTTGAAGGAGAAATTAACCAATCGCCGTTCCGATTAAGTGGCGGTCAGCAACGAAGGGTTGCCTTAGCAAGTATTTTGGTGATGAATCCGGGGATTTTATTATTGGATGAACCAACAGTTGGGCTTGATGCATCCGGTCTGATGATCTTAAGAAGACTGGCTAAACATTATAAACAGCAAGGCGGTATAATGATAATTGCCAGTTATGATCTTGATTTTCTCTATTCGGTAGTTGATCGTTTTTTACTGTTTTCAGATGGAAAGTTAATCGCCGATTTTAAGACAGAAGAGTTTAACCGATATCAAAATATCTTAATGGAAATGGGGCTGGAAATCCCAGAATTAGTTAAAATCACTGCTCGTGATATCCCTCAATCCATTTTATTAAAAATCAGAGATATTGAATAACATGAATCAATCCAGAAGAGTGAAGCAGTCAATTTGGCAGAAGCTCGATCCGCGAAGTAAGCTTCTTTTATTACTAACAATAATAATGCTGGTTATTAAAACTGATAGTTGGGTATTGGTGCTACTTTCTTTGCTATTGTTTCTGCTAATCCATACTTCACATTTAGCAGTCGGATTTTTTGCAAAAGTATTCTTAAAGTTTAGATGGCTAATCTTGATTATTTTTATGGTAAATTGTTGTTTTAATATTGCACTAATTGATTTAACAACTAAAATTGGTAAGGCCGGTATGGTTGCTTATAAAGTTTATTTATTGTTGCTAGTAGCCTATTGGTTCAATTTTGTCACCACGCCATTTGAACTAATTAACGGTATTGAGCATCTTCTGAAACCGCTGTCAAAATTGAAGTTACCAGTATTTGATCTGACGATGCATCTCACTTTAGTGGTTAAGTTTATACCGGAAATAATTGAGATAGCTGATAATATTATCATGGCGCAACGCATTCGCGGGGTAAATCCACATAATAATTGGCGACGGAGTATGAATTGGATTAAAAGTACAATAATCCCCGTTTTTATTGTAGGAATGCGAAAAACATCGCAGACGGCGATGGTGCTTGAAGCTCGCGGTTACCGACCGGGAGTCCCTAGGACGACAATTAAGGTCTTGAAGTTTACCAAGATGGATTATGCAATTGTTTTTGCTTCATTGCTAAGTCTGTTAGTTATTTTATGTTGAGGACTATATGGTATGAATAAACGCAATATTAAGCTGGTGCTTGCTTATGAAGGGACAAACTATGCTGGATTTCAGCGGCAACGAGACGGGATTGAAACCATCCAGGGGACGCTGGAAGCAGCAATCCAAAAAATAACGGGGCAAAGCATTAACCTGATTGGAGCTGGCCGTACTGACTCCGGAGTTCATGCCAATGGACAAGTTGTTAATTTTATCACCACTTCGACTATTGATAATGAAAAATTACTCCAGGCACTAAATGCAGTTCTTCCAGCAGATATTCTGGTTAAAGCAGTCGATGACGTCCCGCTGGAGTTTCATGCCAGGTTTGCAGCAAAGACTAAAACTTATTCTTATCGAATTCATAATGAGCGACTGCGTCCGTTATTTAACCGCAATTTTGTGTATCATTACAAACATTTACTCGATCTTGATTTAATGGTTCAAGCGGCGCAGTTGCTGGTTGGTACCCATGATTTTAAAAGTTTTCAAGCGGTAGGTTCATCAGTAAAATCGACAGTTAGGACAATTTATTTTTGTGAATTGACCAGGCAAGGTCCGGAGATAAAACTGTTGATTAATGCCAATGGTTTTCTCTATCATATGGTAAGAAATATAGTCGGTACATTGATTTTGGTTGGTACCAAACGAATTAATTTGAATGAGGTTGAACAGATATTAGCTGCGAAAGACCGTAGTTTAGCTGGCGCAACAGCTCCAGCCTGCGGATTATGTTTAGAAGAGGTAAAGTATTAGTTAAGATTTGAGTAATTAGATAGAGGTTTACATAGGAGTAATTATGCATAAGGTTGTTAGCAATGTATTTTTGATCCTTTGTTTGTTGGTAATGGTATCAGTATCATTGGCTGAACAGTCAGATATAGCGGTTAGTTTCGAAGTTCGGCCTATCGTGGTGATTGTTGCCGATAAACTTGATAGTATGGAATTGTTTAATTCCCAATTGCCAGGGGTCAGACGTTTATTGTCAGAAAGCGCTTGTGGGTTGATGGTGATCCGTTCGGCCTCGGGTTACACCAATTCCGGAAGTGGTTTTCTAACGTTAGGTTCAGGCGAACGAAGTGGAGCTCCTAACAGATTTAACGGCGCCTATAGTGTTAATCAAAAAATTGGGGCAAACAATGCCGCCGATTATTTAAAGTGGATTAACGGCAGTGATCTGGAGCTTGAAGATCATAATATTGTTATCCCTGAAATTGGAGCTGCAAAACTGTTAGCAGAGCAGAATCAACGCAAAGTAGTCCCGGGCCTGTTGGGAAGTTTATTTAATGCCAATGGCTGGGAGACTGTATTAATTGGGAATAGTGACAATTCTTATAATACCAACCGCCTTGGCGGGTGGTTACTGATGAATGGGAACGGTATTGTTTCGACCGGTAGTATTGGTAAATCAATCAATGAAATTAACACTCAATTCCCTTATTTAATTCATTTTGATAATGAACAGTCGTTTGAGAAGATTAAACAATTTATTGCGTCCAGAAGATTGGTTGTAGTTGATTTTGGTGACTTTTTTCGGTTAAATGGTTTCCGGGAAGAGGTTTTACCAGCGCAATTTGGTTTATTGAAACAACAAGTCTGGAAGCGGTTTGACCAATTAATCAATGCTATTCTTGACACTTGGTCGCGGGATGAAATTGATTTGATTATTATCAGTCCCTCGCTTTCAAATGAGAGTTGGCGGGCCAAAAGATGGTTGACACCATTCATTATCCGTTCGCAAAATTATGATCCGGGAATCTTAAAATCGCGAACTACTAAGTGGGATGGTCTGGTTACCAATATTGATTTTCTTCCGACAATCAGTGATTTAGCAGGGATTAATTCAGATCTTAATTTTCCGGGAAGAAAAGTTGAACTAACTGTAGACCAAGTCGAAAATAAACTCAATTATTTAACAGCGCTTAATCAACGGTTGAACTCGGTCCTAAACATTCAACGGACGGTTATTGATGGTTATCTTGGTATAATCATATCATTCTGGGTTCTGTTTATTTTGGGATTAGTTTTAAGAAAAAACTCACTTGTTAATAAGTTGTTGTTGATTTTGCTTAGCGCGCCCTTAGCCTTAATTTGCCAGCCAATTTTGCCACAATTTATTTGGGGAATAGGGAGTTTTGTTTTACTTAGTGTATTAATTGCCGGAACAACTTATTTGTTGTTTAAAAAGGAAAAACGCCTTTTGATTTTGATGGGCTTAACCTGGCTCGTTTTGGTGATCGATCAAGTCAGTGGTTGGAGGCTGATCCGTTATTCAGCACTTGGCTATAGTCCGGCAGCAGGTTCGCGATTTTATGGGATTGGTAACGAATTTATGGGGATATTTTTAGCAGTGTCTTTGATTTTAGCCCATCTATTAAATAAAGAGCGTAAATTATTTTGGATAACACCGGTGATCTTGATTAGTTCAACACTAATCCTAGGTTCTCCAAATTGGGGGACCAACTTTGGCGGGATATTAGCCGCAGTGATTGGATTTTCATTCTATCTGATTAAATTGTATGAATGGAAGTTAAATTACCGTAAGGTTTTGTTAGGTCTATTGATTGGTGCAATCGTGATTTTGCTATTTGGTTGGTGGGATTTATCAAGACCGGTGGCTGAACAGACTCATGTTGGAAGATTTTTTGGATTATTGGTTAAGGGAGAATTTGCTGATATTGGCTTAGTATTGACAAGGAAATTAGGGATGAATTTGCGTTTGTTTATGGTTAGTTCCTGGACGAAAATTGTTCTTTTGGCATTGGGGATAATAATTTTGCTCTACAAGTTTTTTAGAAAAAGAATGCCTCTTGAAGTAGATGATGTAATTTGGCAAGGGATTTTGGCTTCGGGGATCGCAGCAGCAGTATTCAATGATTCGGGCGTTGTAGCATTGGGGACATGTTTGGCGGTTGGATTTACTTTTAGGTTATACCAATTAAATCTGAGCAATTATAGCCCCAATAATAAATCCTTGATCTAACTAAGATCAAGGATTTTTAATTGAAGTTAAACTAGAGTTGCGGCTACTTCCGGTTGTAAGGCCCGGGTAGAGAGATTCGGATTATAGATTTGATAGTTGATATTAGGAAAGATATTATCTTTATGCTCCAGTTCTCCAAGATAACCTAATTCAATCCGATTGTATTTGATCTGATCATAAAGCTGATTGAAGCGGTTGATGTGAATTTTAGTCCTTTTAACTGCATATTCAACCATTGTACCGGTCTTCATAATGAACGCCCAGTCACTGCTTTGTAACAGCAGTAATTCACGAGCTGCTTGATTTAAGGCCCGGCGTAAATCGCCGGAGGCATTGGGATAATTCATTGCCAGTTCGACCATCCGATCAGCTGCTTTATGTAAATGACGATAGATCCAGTCATTACTGCCTTCAAGCCAAACTTCATTATATCCTTTATAGCCCCAACTGGACATTGATGGTACTGATACCTGATTTTTAGGGAACATCTCCAGATAGTCGGCAGGTGAAATCAGTCTAATTGTATTTTGGTCAAAAGTAATTTTGCGGATTAGGAAATCTAACCACATTGGGCCTTCAAACCACCAATGGCCAAATAATTCGGCATCATAAGGAGAGACGACGATTGGTGGCCGATCAATTATTGAAGCGATATACTCGATCTGCTTCTCACGGTTAAACATGAAGTTACCGGCATGAGTAGCGGCGCGTTCACGGGCAATCCAGATATTATAAGGATGTTTATCCATTGTTCTTCCGGTTATTCGGAAGTATTTGATACCTGTTTGTACTCTGATTCCGCTACTGGGCAGATAAGGTCTGATATAGTCATATTCCAGATCATAACCGATATCACGATAAAATTCACGGTAGAATGGGTCACCAGGATATCCTTCATCAGCGCTCCATACCTGTTTTGATGACTCAAGATCCCGACCAAAGGCAGCAACACCTGATGGGCAGTAAATGGGTGCGAAAACTCCATATTTGGGGCGTGGTGACGCATGTAATATTCCATGAGCATCGGTGAAGAAAAATCTGATACCGTTCTCCCGGAGAATTTCATCGACACCAGGCTGATAGCCGCATTCCGGGAGCCAAATTCCCCTTGGAGGCCTGCCAAAAGCCTTAATATGACTTTGAACTGCTGTTACTACTTGGGCTTTGATTGCAGTTTGGTTGATCATTAAGGGCATAAAGCCATGGGTGGCACCGCAGGTTATCAGTTCTAAATTCCCGGCTTCCATCAGCTCTTTGAACGCTAATGTTAGATCACAGCGGTATTTTTCAGCAAAGAAATAATGGCAAAAACGGTAATGTTCAAGGTACATTAATGCTAAATCATGAAATTCTGGTAACCATTTAGTCCGCTCTACTTCTTTTTCAGCTAATTCGATTAGTTTTTCAATCTTCTTTAAGTAACGTTGTTGCAAAAGGGAATCTTGAAACATCGCTAACAAAGTAGGGGAGACACTCATTGTGATCCTAAATTTAATACCTTCGTTAGTCAAATTTTGAAAAACTTTTAATAGTGGGATATATGTTTCAGTAATTGCCTCATAAAACCAATCTTCTTCTAAAAAATCTGGAAATTCTGGATGTCTTACAAATGGTAGATGGGCATGCAAAATAAGGGCTAAGAACCCTTTTTCCATTAGCAGTCACTCCTCGTTAAATAGTTTCTCTAGTAACAATTGGTGTAATTGTAATCGTGTCAATACCATCTGCGGAACTTGCAACTACAGGAATGTACTGGATGCCATTCGGTAAAGCAAATCGCATTGTAAAAGTACCGTCGGGTCTTAATGTAATTGGCTCACCTTGGACAGTGACTTTAGCGTCAGGTTCGGTTGCACCATAAACAATTAATTCGGTATTTAATACAAACCAGAATTTTCGATCTTTTGGTTGATATTGATATTTCACGGGACTGGCCAAACTACTTACGGCTCCTGATCCCATCTCTTTTTCAAGCTTTAAGAGTAAAGATTCAATCAACTCTAAAGAACTATTTCCCTGACCGCCACCGGCTGCCCGATATAACCGTTTAAAGTCTTCTTCAATGATCATCCATTCTTCATCAATAACTTCAGAAACATTATCACGGGGAGTGGTTACAAAGTTAGAACGGACGATTGTGTAAAAACTTCCGTCCGGTTTAATAAATCCAATATCAACGCAGAAGGAATGATTGGGATTGCCTACGTTAATATACCAACTATTTGTGTAATTATTAATATTAATATCGAAGTAGTAATTACTGTTGTGACCGTTAAAATCAATTCCGGTAACATCGTAAACTCTAAGTACTAAGGCAATTTTTTGAAAGTCGCCGTATTCCTGTGAAATCTTTGACTTAACCTCACTATTAATATCCCAGTAAGTATAAAGCCAATAAGGATCTCTGACTAGGAGCGCAATCCGGGTGTCATTGTAGCTGGGTGGAATATCCTGTTCTGCTTCTGCATAGACAGCCACCTTGGAAAGATGTTCGGGTAAAGGTGGCTGAGTATAAATTGAATCCGCCCCTCCAATGGTGGCTTCCAGATGATGTGATATAGCCTTGACATCCTCAGGATTGGCAGAAAACGGAGGATCAAGAAGCAGGACATGTTCAATTAACTCTTCGCGAGTTAATTTTGATGTTCCTTTTACACCCATTGACTTGGCGATTTCAATCAAATCTTTCTTAGTTTTTCCCGCCAACTCCTCTCGGGTCATTGTTATCCCCTTTCTTTTATTCATCTTTAATTAATTACTCTTATAATATTGCCGTCTTAATGCTCTTCTATACGGGTAATTTGTTAATTATCCAATATTTTTACAATAATTTTAGTTTCCTGGTCTGAATTTTTATGATTGAATCTGCTAAAGCAGGAAAAATTTTTGGAACAGAGAAAGTTAAAAAGTAGTTTTAATTAAATCTCTGACTATGGGGGTTTGTTGATTGTGAACAATCGATATCGGTGGTTATTGTTACTTATCTTTTTATTATTTATACAGATTTCTGCAAATTTTAAACAACATCACGTAGTAAATGATATTAAAAATTTTGCTATGGAGGGATTATTTCAGGTTATTGAGACTGATTTGAATGATGACCGGGTTAAAGAGATGGTTATTGTTGGAAAGAATTACGTTGGACGGGAACTGTTGTTTTATTGGTTAACGGTCAATGAACAGAATCAACCGGTAATGCTATGGAAGAGCCCCAATTTATTTGAAGAACGAAGTATTCTCTGGGTTGCAGTAGGAAACTTTAATGGTTATCAAAAGCAATTACTGGCGGCGACCAATACACAACTGTATTTTTATAATTATGAAGACGGTTCTCTGAAATTGGCAAAACAATCAGTACATAATTTAGAACCACTTAATATCGTAGCCGGCGATGTTGATGGTGATTCGCAAGATGAGCTGATTGTTAATCGTATTGGGAAGATTACTGATAAATACTACATCTGCTATGTACAAGTATGGAAGTACCGCAATGATCAATGGATTCTAATGGCACAATCTGAATTATTGGGTAATATTCGCGCAATTGCGGCCGGAGATATTGATCAAGACGGAAAAGCGGAAATATTTGTTGAAGAAGGATTGATGTTAAGTTCCGGAAACATCCATCTGCTTAAGTTAATCAATAATCAGTTACCAGTTGTTGCCCAGGTTAACAAATCTTTAAATGGGGCTGCTTATGCCCTAAAAGTCAAACAGATTGGTGACCAAGTGAAGTTGGTTACGGGGACGACGAAAGGATTTGTTAACTTCTTCAGCTGGGATGGGAAGCATTTACAGAAGGAGCTAGAGGAGTTGTCATTTAAAACTAATTTAGTAGATTTAGAGATCACTGATATAAATAATAATCAAAAGAGTGAACTGATATTGCTGGGTCATCCGAATCGTTTATTATTTTTAGAAAACTAACCGGTCAAGGATGATGTACTATATGAGAACAATTTATCTCTGTCTCTTCATATTAATATTAAATATAAGTTTATTACTGAATGGGGCTTGTACTGTAATGGCCGAATCTGTCAATGAAGAATGGAGCGGAAATCCGCTACAGAGTGAAAATGCTGAACAGCATGGGTCTGAAGCTGAAGCGCAAAGTGAAGATGTGGAGCAAAATGAAGGGCAGCGTCAACATGATACAGAAGAGAATGAATTAGAATCAAAGATTAAATTAAAAATCATTTCAATTAATATACATACTGCTAAAAATTGGAATGGGATTTTTGATTTAGACAGTTTGGTGGAATTTTTAAAGTCTGAAGATCCTGACATTATAGGGATGCAGGAAGTAGACCGCAATTGGTCAAAGCGTAGTATGTTTTTGGACCTTTGTACGGAGTTATCAAGCCGTTTGAATATGTATCATGCTTATTCGGCTTCACTGGAAAGAGCTCAAGGTTACTATGGTAACTTAATATTAAGTAAATACCCAATTGTTCAATCAAGGGCCGAAAAACTTCCCAGTACGTTAGAGACGCGCAGTTTTGTTTATGGGCAGGTTTACTTGGCCGGAGCGTGGATCAATATTATTAATACCCATTTAGGTTTATCGGAAGTTGACCGTTATTTGCAAGCAAGTAAAATCGATCATTTTAGTAAAGGATTAAAGGGACCGTTAATTATAATGGGTGATTTTAATGCTGAAGCAAGTGATCCGGGGGTTCAAATCTTAAAGCAAAATAAACAAGACCTGCAAGAGATGAGCGAATATTGTAGTTGGGGAACATTTCGGGCTCAAAGCGGTCAGTTAACGGGTAGAATTGATTACATTTTGGTCTCCAATGAATTTGAATATCAATCTTTTAAAATTGTTGATAATTATATCTCCGATCATCTGCCATTAATCGCAGAAATAAGTTTAAAATCGGAACCGTTTTCAACAACTGGTGAGCCGGTTTTTTTAAATCCGTTTTCACTGTAGTTATTAACTCTTCATAGAAATTCATCAGGCAAAATTTGTTTTAACACCAATAAATCTTTAAAAAGATCGCCCCTTTGTTTGAGTAGTTGAACAGCGTTGGTAATATTAAACATTGAGGGATGGCAATCAGAAAGTTCATTCCATGATACCGGCATCGAAACTGGAGCCTCGGGAAAAGGTCGCAGACTATAAACCGAGGCAATTGTTTTACCATGTAAATTTTGTAGATGATCGATATAGACTTTTCCGGAACGCTTTGCAATCTTTCTTTCGTTTGTTGCTAAACTGGGGAAGGTTTTAATTATTAACTCACCTATTTTTTTTACGAAGTTACTAGTTTGTTCGAAAGAGTAAATCCGTTTAGTCGGTAAATAAATGTGAATTCCGGTCGCACCTGATACTTTGGGAAAAGCAGTTAATTTAAGCTCATTGAGAATCATACTGATAAATTTGGCAATCTTTACGGTATCGCTAAAAGTAGCTGGTTCCATGGGGTCTAAATCAAAGATCAGATATGTAGGGTGGCTAAGATCGGTTTTGGTAGATAACCAGGGGTGAATCTCAATACAACCGAGGTTAATTGTCCAGATTAAGGTCTCTAGATTATTGATCATCACGTAATTGACAAGATGGTCATCCGAATATATTGGGAAGGTTTGTACCCATTCCGGTGGATTGGGTACATTCTTTTGATAAAAATAATTACCAGAAATGCCATCAGGGTATCTGACGAGCGAGACTGGTCGATCTTTCAAGTGAGGCTCCAAATACGGCCAAATTGCTATATAGTAATTCATAATATCAGCTTTTGTATAACCGGACTTGGGCCAAAAAATTTTATCTAAATTGTTGAGTGGTATTTTCGAATTATTAATTTGGATAATTGTTTTCATTGTCAAGCTCCTTAAGCTGGCAATTTTCTGGAATAACAGTTGGATTGATCCGTTTAAAGCTGGGATGTCTGAGACTATGTTCATCAGTCATTTCAGTATATTCGATCTCACAAACGATCACCGGCTTTGTCCAAAAAGTATTTGGTAGCGGGTTAGGAGTTTTTGTAAAAGGACAAATATCCGTGGTTAGTTTGATTAATTCTTTATGAATTAATTCCGGTTCTGTTTTGGTGAAACCGGTACCGACCATACCGCAACAGATCAGCCTGTCTTCATTGTAAAGCCCTAATATTAATGAACTCAATTCACCCCGTGTAGTAGGATTGATTACATAACCGCAGATAATAAAGGAGTTCCGCTTTTTTGTTTTGAACTTCAACCATGTTTTTACCCTCTTACCAGGAAGATAGATACTTTGCTTCTTTTTGGCGATTACTCCCTCAAGCCCCATTTTTGATATTGCTTCGAAATATTTAATTCCTGAACCTGCAACTTCTTTAGATACAATCAGCCGTTCTGCAGTAATAATATTTTCTTCTAAAAGTTCTCTTCTTAATTCAATTGGGGTATGAAACAGAGCTTTATAATCATAAAATAAAAGATCAAAAGCAACAAAGATTACCGGGACTTGATCCTTCATCAACTTGATTTCATTTGGATTACGGAGCTGGCCTCTTTTTTGGAGTTCTAGGAAGCTGGGTTTGCCATTGCGTAAGGCAATGATCTCTCCGTCAATTACGCAACCGGTTTTTTTTATTAATTGATGTAAATTATTTAATTCTGGAAATACTGATGTTAGATCTTTAAGATTTCTACTCTGCAATTTTGTGCCCGAGTCCAGAAAAGCCAAGCAACGGTAACCGTCCCATTTGATTTCGTAAGTATAGTCATTTGAATCAAAGGGAGTTCCTAGGGTTGCCAACATTGGTGAAATTGACGCCGGAAGTTTCATTTGCAGTTTACCTTTATTGCAATTTTTAACTATAGTTTTTACTAAAACAACGAGAAAAACCAAATAATATAAAGAAATATTTAGTTATTTTGCATAAATAACCTAAAATCAAAGAAAATAATCCCAGAGAAGGATTTTACTTTGTTGCTTATCATAAGAGAGTTATATAAAATCATGGATAGAGATGATTAGCACTCATTGGGGTTGAGTGCTAATAATAATTTTAAGATTTGAGAGGAGGCGAAATAATGAATATTAAACCATTAGGAGAAAGAATTGTTATTAAAGTATTAGAATCTGAAGAAAAGACCAAGAGCGGAATTGTACTTCCTGATACTGCCAAAGAGAAACCTCAAATGGGTAAAGTTTTAGCAGTAGGTACCGGAAAACTGCTCGAAAACGGTCAACGAGTAGCTTTGGAAGTGAAAGTTGATGATAAAGTACTTTTTGCTAAATACGCCGGTACTGAAGTTAAGATCGACGGTGAAGAGTACATGGTTTTAAAAGAAAGTGACATTTTGGCAATCGTTGCTGGATAATTAATGTTGAAAAGGAAGGTGAAATTGGTTTATGGCTAAACAGATTTTATTTGGTGAAGAAGCCCGTCACGCCCTTGAACGCGGAGTTAATACTTTAGCTGATGCTGTTAAAGTGACTCTCGGTCCCAAAGGCCGTAATGTTGTTTTAGAAAAGAAATATGGTTCTCCAACCATCACTAATGATGGTGTTACCATTGCTAAAGAGATTGAATTACAAGATCCATTTGAAAATATGGGTGCACAACTTGCTAAAGAAGTTGCAACTAAGACCAATGATATTGCTGGAGATGGTACTACTACTGCAACTCTGTTAGCACAAGCTATGGTTCGCGAGGGGTTAAAAAATGTTGCTGCTGGCGCTAATCCAATGATTCTTAAAAAGGGTATTGAGAAAGCAGTCCAAGCAGTTGTTGAAGAGATCAAAAAGGTAAGTAAACCAGTTGATAAGAAAGATGACATTACTCATGTTGCTTCGATCTCCGCAGCTGATGAAGAGATTGGTAAACTCATTGCCGAAGCAATGGAGAAAGTTGGTAAAGACGGTGTTATCACTGTTGAAGAATCCCAAACTATGGGAACCAACTTGGAAGTTGTCGAAGGTATGCAATTTGATCGTGGGTATGTTTCTCCATATATGGTGACTGATTCAGAGCGAATGGAAGCAGTTCTTGATGAACCATATATCTTGTTAACCGACAAGAAAATCTCTATGATCAAAGACTTGCTTCCGATCTTAGAGAAGATTATTCAAAGAGGTAAGCCATTAGTAATTATTGCTGAGGATGTTGAAGGCGAAGCATTAGCGACCTTAGTAGTTAACAAACTTCGCGGCGTCTTAAATGTTGTTGCTGTTAAAGCTCCTGGATTTGGTGACCGTCGTAAAGCGATGTTAAGTGATATTGCTATTGTTACCGGTGGTCAAGTAATCTCCGAAGAAGTTGGTATGACCTTAGAGAATGCAACTCCGGAGATGCTCGGTCAAGCCCGTCAAGTTAAGATTACAAAAGAAGAGACCACTATTGTTGATGGTCGTGGTAGTTCACAAGAGATCAAAAATAGAATTAACCAGATCAAAATGCAAATCGAAGAGACTTCTTCTGATTACGATCGTGAAAAATTACAAGAACGGCTTGCTAAACTTTCAGGTGGTGTAGCGGTTATTCAAGTCGGTGCTGCTACTGAAACCGAAATGAAAGAGAAAAAACACCGGATTGAAGATGCTTTATCAGCTACCCGTGCTGCAGTTGAAGAAGGTATTGTTCCTGGAGGAGGAGTTACTTTATTACAAATCGCTCCGGTACTTGATAAATTAAATGAAACCGGTGATGTTGCTACTGGTATTGCTTTAGTGAAAAAAGCATTGTCAGAACCACTCCGTCAAATTTCCAACAATGCTGGTTTAGAAGGTTCAGTTATTGTTGAGAAAGTAAGCAGTATGGAGTTTGGAAAAGGATTTAACGCCCTTTCCGGTGAGTACGTTGATATGGTAGCTTCAGGTATTGTTGATCCTGCTAAAGTTACCCGTAGTGCACTTCAAAATGCTGCAAGTATTGCTGCAATGCTCTTAACTACTGAGTGTTTGGTTGCTGAAATTCCTGAGAAGGAAAAAGCAATGCCTGCAATGCCTGGTGGAATGGGCGGCATGGATATGTAATTCGCTGTTTTGCGAAGATAAAAAGACTCGGCTTGCCGAGTCTTTTTTGATCTTATAGCTTAGATTTGGTGTCAATTGACTGAAGATGATTATCTTTTAATTCAATGCAGTATACTGTAAAAGCAATGACAGCAAAGATGATAAATTGGAGAAATAATATGAAGGCAATGATTGTTAGCGGAATTTTACCATATCCCCGGGATATTTCATACTGATGAATCAAAGCTACTAAGGGATATACCAGTTTGATGCTGATAAATAGAGAAAAGAGTAGCAGGATCGTCTTTAAACCTTTAGTACTGTTCCAGGTTAATGACAGATAATCAAATGGATGTAGTTTATTGGAAACAACATATATTGGTAAGGGAAGCAGTTTACAAGTTAAACATGAATAAATAATTAAAACGGCATATCGGTTATGATTGACTAAAAAATCGGGATAAATTATGTTAATAAGAAATAACGGCAAAACCAGGATACAAATTGCAGTTAAAAACAGAAGTAATTTTTTGTGGGCATTGATTACGACATCAGTTATGTAAAAATGAATTCCCGATTCCAGTTCGGAGGTTCCTCGTATAATAATTAAAACAGTAATCACAAGTAGATAACTTACCAGATATCTATGTTGAATGATCGCAGTATAATTCAACTCAACCTGTTCATTAAATGATATCACCTTTAAAAGATTAAGTGCTAATAAAAACATTGCTGTCAAACAAACCCAAAAGTTAGCTCGAAACCAGTATAATTCATAAGCTTTTGCCAGAAAAGATCTTTTATAGATGGACTGTGAATTTGAATAGTTAACTATTGGTCGCCCTGATATCAGTTCTTTGTCTGCTGTTTTAAAGTTTAATTCCAACAAGGAACGAAAATGGGAATCTCCTTCTGCTGCAGCTAAGTCAGTGACAAAAAGGCAACCACGGTTTAACAATGATTGGATTTCATTTTTGGTAAAGGGTCCTAATAAGGTACCGTTTCTTTTAATGTAATAATGCATTTTGTCTCACCAATTTAAATAATATCTTTAACTTCAGCACTTTCGATTAAATTAATATAAAAACTATTGATAAAATTGATGTCTTCGTTTACTTTCGCTAATCAATAGTTCATTAATCTCTATTTTAGTAAAAGGATCGAGATTAACACTATTTTACTGAATATAATACTTCAATTGTTTTTTCTTCTATTTTTCCAATCTTATAATTTAAACAGTGAGTAAAATTATTATTCTAGTTTAATGTAAAAATTCCTTCAAAATGGATAATTGTGGGGTGAAAAAAGCTTCTGTGAAATTTAAAAAATATTTTTGTTATTAAAAATGATTCATTTTAAGTTAGTTGGGCAGGGCAGATGAGTTATTCCGGAAACAAGAGTATGGACAGGCAATTAAACTTTATTCCAGTGTGGGAATATTATTAAAAAGCCCAAGTATTTGTAGAAAAATAGCTTGGGCTTTATCATGAATAGATAACTTCAAGTAATTTTTGGTATTTATACGGCTCTTATATTGGAATGGCGACTCAAAAAGTAAGGGACTTATTTTCGTTGAATTCATGATGTTTAACAATTTCAAGATATAGTAATGTGAATATAATATTCTGAAAGATAATTAATATCGGTAAGAATATTTGTCCAAAGCATGAAATAAGAGTGATAAAGGTAATAATATTAAAGGTTAGTATGTAACAAAAAACTCTAAGATAATTACCTTTTGCAACTTTCCAACCAAAGCTCAGATTATAGATAAAACTTCCATCTTCTAATATTACAGCGTATAATAATATGATTAACTTTGGAAGAACGAAGGTCTGTATCAACGCTGTTATCAGTCTAGTAACAATTTTTTCATCAATAGGTAATAAAGAATTGATAGCGTAACCGATCAATAAATTAATTAAAAAAATAATAAAGTTAACTGCTAAAAATGGTAGAACTTTTGACTGGCTCTGTATAAAGAGAGTTGAAAACGGCGAAATATACCCTTCTGTTTCCATAATAGCAACTTTTGAGGTAATCATTATTCGTGAACATATGTATAAATAGTAGGCTAGTAAAAGGAATCCAAGGATAATAATGAAGTTAATTGGGTTTAGTTGTTGAACAATTTGTTCGGCATTAATTTTCGTAAAGTCTGTAATTATTGACTTTAATAAAGAAAGGGTTTGCATTATAATTTTGGAAGTAAATATTAGACATGGAATTACAGTAATTGCTGGAAGTAATAATATTGCAAACCAACTGAAAAAATTATCCTTCAAGAGTTCTAAAGCAGTAGCGAATAAATCTTTTCTTTGAAAAGAAAGCGGCTGTTCATAAAATGAAGCGCTGCTATAATTGGATGAAGGTGGTTCAGAATAGTTATTTGTTGAAAAACCGGTACTTGAAGCTATCGGTTGGTTTGGTGTTTGGTTTTCTGTGATGCTGACGGTTGCGGACTGATTTTCCAACATTATTTCAGCAAGCGGACGGTAATCATTTGTGCCTTCCAAAGCAGCAAGATCAATTTTGGAAATGCTGCCAATAACTAAAAGTTCCTTTAATTCTTCAATGGTGAATGGCCCTAAGGGGTTGCCATCGCGTTGAATATAATAACGCATTAAACTGCCCACCTTTAACAAGTAATTTATGTCAATTTAAATAAATTATTCTAGAAATTGAATCATAATTACTGCAAAATGGATAATAAAACCTTAACTATATTTGAATAGCAATAATTCTTTAAAAAGAAATATTCACAACAGATTGGCTACGGTTGACATTTGTAATATGGCAGATTATAATTTGAAATATTAGTTAAAGATAGTTAAAAAAACAGGAATTAGAATACGCGAGCTAGAAGATAACAACAGTTATCTGATTACTGAATTTATACTGATAAATTTACGGAATTAGAAATGTATCAAAGGAGAGATTATTGTGCCGCAATTGAAACTCGGATTGCCTAAAGGTAGTTTGCAAGAGTCAACATTTCGACTTTTTAAAAAAGCCGGATTTAGTATTTCGGCCAACGAACGTTCCTACTATCCGGCAATTGATGATCCGGAATTAGAGGGTATGTTAATCAGAGCTCAAGAGATGTCACGCTATGTTGAGGAAGGAGTGTTGGATGCCGGGATTACTGGTAACGACTGGATCTTGGATAATCATTCTGATGTTGTTGCCGTAGCTGACTTAGTGTATTCCAAACAAACATTAACTCCGTGCCGTTGGGTGTTAGCGGTACCAAATGATTCGCCATTTCAGAAAGCTTCCGATTTAGCTGGCAAACGTATTGCTACCGAACTAATTCATGTTACTGAAGATTATTTTGCTAGTCATGGTGTCAAAGCAGACATCGAGTTCTCCTGGGGAGCTACCGAAGTTAAACCGCCGGTATTAGCAGATGCAATCGTTGAGATTACTGAGACCGGTAGTTCATTACGAGCTAATAAACTGCGAATTATTGATACTGTGTTAGAGGTTAAAAACCAATTGATTGCCAATAAAGCAGCTTGGGAAGATCCCTGGAAACGGCAGAAGATTGAGAATATTGCCATGTTGTTGAAGGGTGCTTTAACAGCTGAAGGTAAAGTTGGTCTAAAGATGAATCTTAAAAAACAGGATATGGATGCGGTATTGAAGATTATTGAATCGCTAAAAAATCCTACCATTTCACAGTTATCAGATCCGGAATGGGTTGCAATCGAAGCAATTCTGGATGAGAAGAAGGTTAGGGAGTTAATCCCGCAGTTGAAGCGTGCCGGTGCTCAAGGAATCGTTGAGTACCCGTTAAATAAAGTGATCTACTGATAAAGGTTATTTTTAGTTTTTGTTTGATAAAAAGCAAATTTTTTCAAAAACTCATTTTTTATTAAGATAACTTAATAAAGATGAGTTTTGTTTTTTAAAACTGGTAGCAGGATTTTTAATTGTTTTGGTGAAAATTGACAATAAATTTGTTATTGATCGAGGGAAATAATGGAACAACTAGGGGATATCTGTCTTAAACAGGGTTGGATCACCCAGGAACAATTGGATCAACTTTTAATACTTGCCCAGGAAACAGAAGTGTCATTTGCAGAGGTTTTAAAGGAGAGTAAGTTTGTAACTGAAGAAGAGTACACAATGGCTTTGGGGATCCAATTAGGACTACCATATATACAGCCATTGGAATTAAATATTGATAATAATCTATTAAAGTTAATCTCACCACGCCAGGCTGAAAAGTTAAGAGCGCTTCCGCTGGCATTTGATAATAACTGTCTGACGCTGGTTACTGATTCACCGCTTAACCTGGATGGATTTGATCAGCTTAAAAGTACGCTTAATTGCCGGATTAAATTGGCGATTGCTTCTAGGACTCAAATGACTGAAGCTTTAAATAAGTACTATGGTGCGTCATTGGAATCAGTTGCTACTGTCTTAGAGGATTTTGACGAATCGGATTTAAACCAGTTTCAAAACTTGACTGAAGATGCCGTCAGTAATATTGCTCAAGAATCAATGGCCAATGAAGCTCCGATAATCCGGTTGGTAAACACCATTATTTCCGGAGCGGTTAAAGCGGGAGCCAGCGATATTCATTTAGAGCCCTTCGAAGATGAGATAAAGCTTAGGTACAGGATCGACGGTGTATTACAGGAGACATCATCGCCACCGAAGGCGCTTTATCCGGCAGTTGTCTCGCGGATCAAATTAATGGCCGGGATGGATATCACCGAGCGGCGGATTCCGCAGGATGGCCGGATCCGGCTCCGGCTAGATAATCGTGACCTTGATTTGCGGGTTGCAGTAGCTCCGACTTTGTTTGGTGAAGAAGTTGTAATGCGGATCCTAAATCGTGAAAGTATCTTGTTGGGATTGTCCGAGCTGGGATTTAACGCTACAAACTTAAAGATATTCAAAGAATTAATCTCGAAACCCCATGGGATGATCCTGGTGACCGGACCGACCGGAAGTGGTAAGACGACCACTCTCTATGCGGCATTACAGGAAGTCAACCAGCCAACCCGGAAGATTATTACGATTGAAGATCCGATTGAGTATCAATTGAAAGGGGTTAACCAGATGCAGGTTAACCCAAAGTTGAATTTCACTTTTGCACAGGGGTTAAGAACCATCGTCAGGCATGATCCGGATATCATCCTGGTGGGAGAGATTCGGGACCGTGAAACTGCTGAAGTAGCAATTCAATCAGCATTAACCGGGCATTTGGTCTTTGCAACCCTCCATACTAATGACGCCCCAAGCGCGTTTACGCGGTTAATCGATATGGGGATTGAAGAGTTTTTGGTTGCTTCTACGGTGCTTGGTGTTTTGGCACAACGTTTAGTGCGCAAGATCTGCCCGCATTGCCGGGCACCTTATCAAGCCAATACGGTTGAAACCGATTTAATTAATGAATATCAACTTGGTAACCTGCAACTGACATACGGTGCCGGTTGTGAGAAGTGCAATTATATTGGTTACCGGGGACAGATGGGTATTTTTGAGTTGTTAGTCATTAATGAAGAGATGGAACGTTTGATTATGGAACGTTCCAATACCGGGAAGATTCGCGAGGCAGCGATCCGGCGGGGAATGGGAACTTTACGGGAAGATGGTCTAAGTAAAGTTAAGGAAGGTTATACAACTCTGGCTGAAGTAATTAGGGTTACAAGGGATTAAATCGAATATTGTAGCACCACAGGAAAGTCAACAGATGTAAAGTGTAAAGATTTAGAATCCAGAAGCGAAAAAGCTGAATCCGGAGAAACTTAAGGTATGGTGGGTTTATTTGCAATTTACTTACAAAACTACTGATTATAATGGCAAAATTGAATATGGACAAGCCGAAGCTGATTCGAGGGAACAATTGATTGCTATTTTAAAATCGCGAGGTAAAATTCCGCTGGAGATTAAAAGCGAGACCAAGATGCATTCTTCAGTACGGATCAGTCGGTTTTCGAAAAAGGAGAGACTGAATTTCACCCAACAACTGGCCGGCCTTTTAAATGCCGGTATTAGTCTTGAAAAAGCATTGGGTATCTTAAACCGGATTATTTTGAGAGGAGAATTGGCCAATATTATTCAACAGTTGCAGCGACTGTTGCAAGAAGGGCATTCCTTTACGGCTGCCTTGGAGAAGCATCCGCGTCATTTTCCTGCCTTGTATATTAATATGGTTCGAGCGGGTGAAGCCGGAGGGATATTACCGCAAGTACTTGACAGGCTTGCCAAATATCAAGAAGAAGAACTTAATTTAAGAAACTTCATCATTAGCAGTTTAATTTATCCGGTAATATTAGGTTTTGCAAGTTTGGGGTTACTATTACTGTATATGATTGTTGTTGTCCCTAAGTTTGAACCGATCTTTGCCGAGATGGATACGGGAATTCCACTGATAACCAAAATCGTTATGCTGGTTGGTAATTGTTTAAATCGTTATTGGATCGTGTTAATAGTAATATTGATATCATTAATTGTTACTTACTTTCGGCTTAACAGTACGCAGGCGGGTAAACAACGGATCGATCAGTTTAAACTGCAGCTCCCATTGTTAGGTGGGATTTTTCAAAAAATTGCGATCTCAAGAATGTCATTAGCGCTTAGCATGTTAGCCGGTAGTGGGGTCTCATTGCTCCAGGCGTTAGCCATTGCCGGAACGGTATCAGATAATTTAGTAATTAATAATGCTTTGCAAGCGGTGATCGGTGATGTTAAGCAGGGAAACACCCTGGTTAACAGTATGGTTAATCAAAAGGTCTTTCCGACGCTGGCGATTGAAATGATTGGAATTGGCGAAGAGAGCGGCAATTT
>JAKPCT010000038.1 GCA_029553165.1 Bacillota bacterium | reverse complement strand
GCCTGGTTTACCCCTACTTTTTCCAAATACCAGGGAGAAAGATGCGGTGGCTGCCAGCTGCATGTAATTGATCGTGAAGCTTTTAGGCCATTTCTAACCAGTTTGTGGATTATAAAGACAATCATGGACATGTATCCTGAGAAATTTGAATTTCATGTGGATTATTTTGATAAAATTATGGGCAATTCTGATATTAGATTGGCTCTTGAGTCAGGCCAAAGCCCGGAAAAAATTGTCATGGAGCTGCAACCGGATCTAAAAGAATTCGACAAACTGAGACAGAAATATCTGCTGTACTGAGTTCTTAAAGGAAATTAAGATTGCTACCAATTCGGGTTTTTCCTTAAAATAAGGCTTAAATTTTTTCAATAATAATAAAAGTGGTGACATTTACCGAAACCGGACCGAAGGAATATTTATGTACCAATCCGCAAACACCGCATGAAACAACTTGTCCACCAGCTAATCCACCTTTAACAAAAAGAGATGATTCGAATGCGAATGTTACTTCAGGAGTGGGACGATTGTGGCAATCAGCCGTATCATTTTTTAAGAATAACGTGATTTCACATTTATTCGGCGAAAAAACTTTAGCAAAAAAATCTTATTCTGATCAAGATTCCTGTGTTGCCAATGGTTGTGATTGGATTCCTAATGCCCAGTCCAATTATCCTCCTTACGAATTTACAGGAAAGTGCGAATGTCCGGGAATCTGTTATGTTATTCCGGCGGATTGTGGTTTCAAAACGCCATGGTTTATTAGAGATGCGGAAACTTATACTCTAAATACTGATCAGCCTTATAGTGGCGATTGTGGCATTTGCAAGCATTTAGTAAACAAAAATCAAGTTTATATTCCGACATTAATTTTCAAAAGCACTTATACAACCGGTGAAGGGGGAGGAGGTGGTGGAGGAGGAGGTCATACCATGCTTGAAGAACCTATGGATGAGGGAGGATGTCAAAGTATTTGGGATATAATTAATACTGATTGTAGTCCTCTCCGTTTATTTAAAAATACATTAGAAAAGAGTAATGTGGCTCATTTATTCAGTCCAAAAGCCCAAGCGATTAAGGCTTATCCAGACAAGGAAAGCTGCGAGGCTGACAATTG
>JAKPCT010000027.1 GCA_029553165.1 Bacillota bacterium | reverse complement strand
CCAGTTCAAAACCCTCAAATACCGACCCGATTTCCCGGAGCGTTTCGGTTCCGCGGAGGATGTCCGGGTATTTTGCCGACCTTTCTTCCGTTGGTATAACCATGATCATCATCATTCCGGGATCGCTTATCTGACCCCGGCAGCCGTCCATTATGGGCTGGCCGAGCAGATTGTCAAAGAGCGGCAGGCGGTTCTTGTGGCCGCCTATGAAAAGCATCCAGAACGGCTCAAAGGTAAGGTGCCGTCACCGTCAACCGTCCCGAAAACCGTCTGGATCAATAAACCGGCTTCGGATCCAAGTGATCCGAAGCTACACTAAATTATCGCCGGAGGTGTCTCATTTTCATTGACACGTTCCGCAAGACATCGTGAAGATTTATTTTTTGGAGAATGAAAAAAAGAGTTATTTTATGAATTCATTTTCAAAAAAATGACGAAAAATAATTGATAAAGTGAGGATTGGTGATAAGAAACATGAAACATTTCCAAATTTTTCAATTTATTCTCATTCAGCAAATGAAATACAAAAAAAAGAACGCTCTTTTTTGGCAGAGTCCCTTACCTTCAAATTCACCTCAACGGACATTCAATTCATATTCCTTTGTTAAAATTTTCTTGGGTGTGTTTCTGATTTTTTCTTTGGGAGTTTGTCCGAGAGGAGCTGTTGCAGAAAAAATAGAGAAAAGAGATCAATCTATGGAGCCAGAGTTAATCGTTCAACCACAACAAGTTCTTATTGGTGATCCGATTTGGATCCAGGTCAACAATCTTTCTGCCAATCAAGTGGTTACAATTACTATTTCTGGACGGGATCAATTGGGAAATATTTGGACTTCAGAAGCAACTTTCCAAGCCAAGGCAAATGGGACCGTCGATATTTCAAGCGATGCTCCGATTGAGGGATCCTACCAAGGAGTTGATCAAGCCGGATTATTCTGGTCAATGACCTGTAAACCAACCGGTGAATATGTTTCTCCATTTGCTGTTATGCATTTACTTACGGTTACCTTAATGGTAAAT
>JAKPCT010000025.1 GCA_029553165.1 Bacillota bacterium | reverse complement strand
TCTTGCAAGTCAGGCAAACCAGATGAGAGGCGAACTTGAAATTAAGGGGGATAAAGACGCATTAAGTAAATCTCAGGCGTGGTATAATGCGGAAGTTGAGAAAGTGGAAATAAAGTACGGGGCTTAATTGCCCCATGCTTTAACATATCCATCACAAAAATCAATAAAACCAATCTGCATTGAATCAAATCTTAAACGATATAATCCGCCGTCGTCGAATTTAAAATATAAACCATCAGTACCGCAAACAGGACTTAATATTTTGCTGTAATATATTCCCGTGTCACGGTAGCCGTCGCCGGTATAAAGCCGTGCAATTTGCACAAGCGTATCACTCGAAGGGATGTATTTAAACAACCATCCTGAATTACATTCGATAAAAAAATAGTGAGTTTCTCCAGCAAAAACTGATGAACCAGCAGAAATTACAACAGCGTTTTCCGGTAAACTTATCGGATAATTCGTACGGATACGCCACACGGTAAGAGCGGAACCGTTTTCTGTCAGCGTCACTCCATCCCATTTGTAGCCATTCCATGAATATCCGCCATTCCATTCTTTGGCAGTGTTAAAAAAATTTGTTGACCAACTGACTGTAATGCCATCAATTTTTGCAGTCCTTAAAGTTGCATCAAAATCATAAACAACAAATCCAGACGCTGAATTTATCTCAGTTTTATTTCCTGAAATGTCATAATACACGCCAGTATTTGAGATTGCGATTATATCCGAACCGCAAAGGAACATATTCACACATAAATATTTTCGTGTCCTCCAGTCGCCGAACTCAACATTATTTTTATACACTTTAAGGTAGTTTGCGGGTAGCACACCAAAAGATTCAGCGGTTACAGGGTCAATTATCTCCCCCGTCCACACATTACCTTCAAGGTCTACGGCACAGAAATCAGGTGTAACCCCCAGACTATACTGACTTGTAATATTTCCGGCAGAATCCATGTAAAGTAATTTATCCGCAACGGTTACCATCCTGTCTCCGGCATAAGTTGAAACACCGTTTTGCTTAACGATTACACTTGAACCATTGAAGAATTTGACCTGTTCGCCGTCCTGGAAAACAAGATATTTGACCGACAATTCAAGCGGGTCAGGCTCTTCCGGAATAATATCAGGCGTT
>JAKPCT010000004.1 GCA_029553165.1 Bacillota bacterium | reverse complement strand
CGAGGTTAAGGTTCAGGGGAAATTACCCCTTAAGCCCACTCTTGTAAACTGGATTAAACAAGGGGACAAATAGCATGAATGCCTGCAAAAGCAGGCATTCAGTGTAAATTCTACCAAGTATTCACATCGTAATCGGGCACCTTGCGAACTCGCTTGGCTACCTCCTGGCCTTTCTCGTTGATGCCAATTACAAACTCAACCATATCGCCCTCAATGAGTTCCTCAAACTCACCATCTTCAACATCCTGGTAGTGGAAGAAAAGGTTGTTGGGCGGATACTGAATGAAACCGTAGCCATTGTTCACACTTAAAATGCGTGCACGCTTGGTTTCCTCATCGGTAATGGTTTCTTTAGTCGCCTGTCGGGGCTGGCTGTAGTCCTGAACCGCAAAGAGGTTCTCAACCACCTTATCCTTACGCTTTAACCCATCGTTAATGAGTTCGTGCATGGGTAGGGGGTAAGTAACCTCACGAAGCAACTCCTGCGAGGTGCGAGTGGTTACCTCGCGGCCTTGGTCGTCGGTGTAATCAAAATCCCACGCTAAAACCATAACCTTAGTTCCCAACGAGTTGATTTTGCGGATAAGCGGAACGTAGTCGCCATCGGAGGTGATAAGCACCAGAACGTTAAAGCGCTTGTAGAGCGTTTGCTCAAAGGCTTCAAGGGCAAGCCAAACATCAATTCCTTTATCCTCGCGGCGTCCACCACGCGGGCGAATGGGAAGGTAGTGGGTAATAACCCCTTCGGACATCAGGATATCATCGAATACCCTGTCGTTGTAGAGCTGATTTCCACGCTGGCTTGCCTCCTGGGCACTGATGCGGCCACGGAAAAAATGTGCCTCAATCAGCTGGCAGAAATTAGGGTCTACACCCTCCTCGTTGGCAACCATATGCCGAATAAACTCATGTAAACCGGCAATATTCAACCTCTTTTTCCGCTGATGGAAGTAGTTGTAGTAGTTGCTTACATGCAGGAAGTAGTTCCCGTCGTAGAACACGCCAATGCGTATCAAATCCTTTCTCTGGTTTTTTAGAGCCATGTTTAATAGATTTTGGATTGTTAATTAACTTAATTAGCTGCTAGTCTCTTTGAGTGCAAAGAGGCTGCAAATATAATTCTTTAGCAATCACACAAAAAAAATATATCTAAATAATGCGATATCTTAATGCAAACGTTTACAGGTCGATAATTCCATTTTTAATGGCATACTTAACCAAATCGACAGTAGTGGTTAACTCCAACTTTTGCATGATATGATTTTTATGGGACTCCACGGTTCTAACGCTGATAAAAAGTTTATCGGCAATAAGCTGATTTGAGTATCCCTGTGCAACCATTCGAAGTATCTCCATCTCGCGAGGTGTTAGCTTTTTATCCTCGTATTCCTCAACCCTTTCGGGGTTTTTGATTTGCCTGAGATAGCTTTTAAGGATTATACCCGACACCTCATTGCTAAAGTACTCACTCCCATTGTAAACCTGCTCAATGGCTTCGATAAGTTCCTCGCGCGATATGCTCTTATGCAGGTAGCCCTTGGCGCCATTGCGAAGCGAATTGAATATGAACTCCTGCTCTGTATGCATGGAAAGGATTATCACCTTAATACCCGGATGGTTCGTGGTAATAAGCTTTGCCAGCTCTATGCCCGATATTTCGGGAAGCGAAATATCAACAAGCAGCACGTTAGGCCTTGCCTGCTCAATCAGGTTCAGCATGGTTTTGGCACAATCGGCTTCGGCAACCACCTCAATGTTAGGGAGGTTAGTCAATAGCGACCGAATGCCATCGCGGACTAACTGGTGATCCTCAACCAAAGCTACTCTTATTTTATCCATTTACCGATTGGTTTTGTGGTTTTAATGGAAACTGTGCAACTATTTTGGTGCCTTTCCCTTCGGACGAAATGATGTTGATACTTCCGTTCAGCAGAATTGCCCTTTCTTTCATGTTATACAATCCGTTTCCGGTATCGGTAGGAATGGCAGTGTTAAATCCCACACCATTGTCCTCAATAATTAGGTGAAGATTGCTAAAATCGGCATAAACCGTAATGTTTGCCCTACTGGCGCCGGAATGCTTAATCACATTGGTAAGGGCTTCCTGAATAATCCTGTAAACATAGGTTTTTAAAAGCTGATCGATAGGTTCGGGCAGAACTCCAACGGTAAGCCCCACGCTAATCCCCGAATTGTTCTCAACCTCGTTGCAAAGATTACGGAGCACAACGGCAAGACTGAACTCCTTCAATGCAGCAGGCATAAGGTTGTTGGATATACGGCGAACCTCCTCGATGGTGTGGTTGAACATTTGCTTTACCTGCGTAAGAGTACTGTTCAGTTCACCAGCCATGTCGTGGGGTATGCTCTCAAGCTTTAGCTTAATGGCTACCAGGTTTTGCCCTAACCCATCGTGAAGCTCGCGGGACAAGCGCTGGCGCTCCTTTTCCTGGCCATCAATAACCGATTTTACCTGTCGCATCCTTTGGAGCTGTAGCTCCCGCTCCATAAACTTCCGGTGGGTGATATCCCTTATCACAACCGACTCGGCCACTTGCCCTCTGAATTTAATCGATTTTACCTGAACCTCAACATAAAGGGTATTCCCATTGCTTTGGCGGAGCAGCCCTTCAACGCTTGGTTGCCGAGCGTCCCTGGCTTCCTTAAGTAAATCCTCATCAACCTTAATAACATCGAAAAGGCGAAGCCTGTAAAGGGCACTCTCGGGATATCCTGTCATTTCAGGAAAAGCAGGGTTGAAGAAGATTGGAATGCCATCGTGATGTATAACAATGGCATCGACCGATGCCCGGTAAAACTGGTTTAACCTATCGCTTACTTCATGGTGTTGTAGTTTTAGCTCCTGGAACCTAAACCTCAACTGGTGTATCAATGGCTTAACGATTGAAACGAGTTGTACTTTGCTTTCGCTGATATCGTGGTTCTCAACTATGCTTTTCTCAACTAAATTCAATTCGTTTGCCAAAGCTATTGATCTTAGCTTAGCCTGTAAGGCCATGACCACAAAAATCACCAGTGATATAACTATTAGAAAGACAATGGCCTTCAAGAGTAAGTTGCCAATGTTGACCTTGAAAAGCGAGGCTAATGCTTTTTGGAACTCCAAAACCGATACCGGATTATTGATGGCTACCCAATGGGTATCACTTTCACTCTGTTTTAAATCTCTATCAAGCATCAACTTTAGCTTAATGCCAACCCAGGCGTTAGCATCGGGATCAATACGATTAGCTAATGCGATTGCTGGATGTTTCCCTGAATTATCTATTTTTATAAAGATATTGCCTATTTGATTATTTGATATCGATTCATACCAATCAGAATACCGAATGGATAGATGCCTTTCATCATCAACCGAAAAATGAGCAGTCTCATTTTCTGATTTTATGTATATGCCATCAATATCGCTATAATCCAAAAGTAAACGGTGAATAGCATTTCGAATTTGGGTATCGTTACCGGCATTGGAATAATTCAAGTTTAGGTGTACGACTTCGGAATTCACCTGTTGCAGCCTTAGTGCCAGGGTTTGTTCAAATAATTTTTCCGATTTTTTTGCTTGATTTAAAGTGTTTATAAACCCCAATAGGGTAAGTGCCAATGCAACAACAAGCAGGTATGGGTATTGCTTTAGTATTGTGTATTTTAAGAGATTTTTGAATAAACTAGTGCGATAGGGCATGGTTTATATAAATAATTTTGGTATCGTAATTTACGTAAACATTGAAATAATTCAATACCTTCAACAAAAAAATTTTTACACCAAACGCGCTATGGGAAAAAGCATTAAGTTTAGGGTGATTGATTTTGCTGCCGATGGTTACCATTGGCTGGTTGATTGCACTTTAAACGGCCAAAGGTACTGGCTGATAATTGACACCGGAGCAACCCGGAGTGTAATTGATCAATCGGTTTTAGGCGATGCAGAGGTAACAAATCACCCTCAGGGCTTGGTAATAGGCTTTGGTTCTCAAACCGACAGCATTAGCACCGCTACAATCAAGCAAATAACAATTGGCGGTATAGACTACAACGACTTTGACGTTGCGGTGGCTGATTTAAGTAACCTTATTGAGCTCTACTCCCAAATGGCTAACGTTAAGCTGGCAGGCATTCTGGGGTGCGATTTTTTGATGCGCAATGCCACAAGCATAAACATTCACAGGAAACGCATTTACCTGAAACCTGTTAAAGGTGAAAATGAGTAACAGCTAAAGGCTGTTTGTATGTTAAAAAAAATTATATTTGCCCGATATTTTTGAAAACTGGCAAATTATCAACTTTTTAATACTTTAGAACGATGCAGAATAAAGGTGCGATCCGATTTATTGCCATTGCATTAGCGCTGGTGTGCTTGTACCAGCTTTCGTTTACTTATGTAACCTGGCGGGTTGAAAGCAAAGCCCGTGAATATGCAACGGTTAACAACATTTTTGATCCCGAGAAGTACGAGCATTACCTCGACTCCATGTCGCAGGAACAGGTGTACAA
>JAKPCT010000288.1 GCA_029553165.1 Bacillota bacterium | reverse complement strand
CATCAAAAGCCTGGGGAACTAAGCGCTACATGAGTATGAAGCACCTTGATGAGATGGCTCCAGATCATTCACAAGTAACTGCTGGTTAACTGCCGGTTACCAAGCGGAAAATGATTTTGCGAAAAAATCTTGACGGTACCTCAGATTCATAGTACTGGCGAATCTCTTGAATCTCAAAATCCATTCGATTTCCCTCTATTCCTTTAATTCTTTCAAAAATAACCAAAAAGAGCGACTTGCGTCGCTCTCTTGTTTATCCGTTCTTTCGTGCAAACTCCTTCATAAACTCTGCCAAGATCTTGCATCCTTCTTCCGGCATTGCATTGTAGATTGATGCTCGCATTCCACCGACAGAACGATGGCCTTTTAAGTTAACCAGTTTATGTTGTTTTGCTTCAGCGATAAATGCCTTCTCTAAATCTTCATTCGGAAGCGTAAAGGTAACATTCATGGTTGACCGGCATTCTTTTTCGGCATGGCCTTTATAGAATCCATTGCTGCTGTCAATTACATCATAAATATACTGAGCTTTTTTAATATTTCTGGTTTCCATCGCTGCTAATCCGCCATTATTTTTGATCCATTTCAATACTAAATTGACAGTATAGACTGCAAACGACGGCGGGGTATTATAGAGTGAACTGTTTTCAACAAAAGTTTTGTATTGGAAAATGGCTGGAATTTTAGTGTTAGCCTGTTCGAGCAGATCCGTATTGATTAAAACAACAGTCACACCAGCAGGACCCAGATTCTTTTGTGCCCCGGCGTAGATCAGTCCGAATTTCGAAACATCAATCGGTCGACACATAATATCACTCGACATATCAGCAACTACCGGAACACCTTTAAATTCCGGAAATACAGGCCATTGAGTTCCATAGATCGTGTTATTAGAAGTAAGATGTACGTAAGCCGGATTACTGCTTAATTTAATCTCTTCCTGTTTTGGTAAACGGCTGAAGTTAGAATCTTTGGTCGAAACGGCAACATTGACTTTACCGATTACTGAAGCTTCTTCATAAGCCTTCTTAGCAAAAGCACCAGTTACAACATAATCTGCTTCCTTGCCTTCGGTTAAAAAGTTCATTGGGACCAATGCAAATTGCGTACTGGCTCCGCCACCCATAAACAATACTCTGTAGTTGTCAGGAGCATTCAGCAATTCCTTAAAAAGAGCCTCAGTCTCATTTTGCATTGCTTCGTATTCTTTACCGCGGTGGCTCATCTCTAAGATTGAAATGCCAGTCCCTTGAAAGCTTAATAAATCTTTTTGAAGTTCCTGCAACACTTCTAATGGTAATGTTGCCGGTCCCGGACTGAAATTATAAACGCGATCACTCATTAGATCTTATCCTCCCCGATTAGCTATTTAACGCTTTTTCTGTCATTATATCCTTTCTGATTATTTTGTTCAAGGTATTATCATATAATTTCACATAGTGAAAATAAAAATCTTTGTATTTCCCCGGATGATAAAAATTGGAATTATTTTAGTAACATTATCTTTACACAATCGTAATCATTTTGACCTTTTCTTTAATAAAAATATTTTTTATAATAAATTTGTAATTGGAATTGATTTTTCGATTAATTATTCAAATACACATTTTCTAATCACACTTTTCATTTTTACTCTTTCCCTTATTTCCCTTTTTAACCGGTCGTCGTAACGACCGTTTTTTATTTTTCAAATTCAACATTTTATCGTTGCTGCTTCAATGAAGTCACTTTCACTATTACTCCATGCATAACAATTACTAAATTTAGAAAAACAATTCGCTCAATCAAAGAAAAAGGATAGCTTCCTATGAACACGGTCTCATCACATGAAACCTGTTCATTACCACCATCCATCATCCATCCTTATATCAAACACACTAGCGCAATGAATAAACGCTTTTTCAGATTCTATTTTCATAATTTAAAGCTACCTAGGGAAACTTCAGCCCCCTAAATACGCCTTGCGAATCTCCTCACTGTTTGCTAATTCTTTGGCATCACCCTGGAGTACTACTCTTCCCGTCTCTAACACATATGCGCGTTGGGCAATTGACAATGCCATGTGAGCATTCTGCTCAACCAACAAGATTGTTGTCCCATTTTTATTAATATCCTTAATAATCATAAAGATTTCCTTAACTAATAACGGCGCTAATCCCATCGACGGTTCATCCATCAGGATCAATTTCGGGCGCGACATCAGCGTCCGAGCAATCGCTAACATCTGTTGCTCGCCACCGCTTAAAGTACCTGCTATCTGACGCACCCGTTCTTTTAATCGCGGGAATCGCGTAAAGACCAGTTCCAGATCATCTTTAATCCCTGTTTTATCTTTACGAAGATAAGCTCCCAGCTCCAAGTTGTCCATCACGGTAAGATTGGCAAAGATTCTTCGTCCTTCAGGGACATGGGCCAATCCTCGCTCGACAATCTTATTTGCCGGCACTCCCTTTAAAGAACTCCCCAAAAATTCGACATCACCGGTTTTATATTGCAATAATCCTGAGATACTATGCAAAGTCGTGGTTTTACCTGCACCATTAGCTCCGATCAGTGTTACAATTTCGCCTTCATTCACCTCAAAACTGACATCATGAAGCGCATGAATCGTCCCATAAAATACATTTAAATCCTTTACCTTAAGCACCGGTATCCAGCTCCTCTCCAAGATACGCTTTGATAACTTTAGGGTTTTTGCTTATCTCTGCAGGAGTTCCTTCGGCAATTATCTGTCCATAATCTAAAACCGAAATCCGTTCACAAATCCCCATTACCAAATTCATATCATGTTCAATCAGTAAAATCGTCAGCTTAAATTGCTCCCGAATAAATTGAATCAGTTTCATCAAGTCATTGGTTTCCTGAGGATTCATGCCAGCAGCCGGCTCGTCTAATAACAGTAATTTGGGATTAGTAGCCAAAGCCCTGGCAATTTCCAACTTCCTCTGTTCCCCATATGGCAGATTTTTCGCCAGTTCATTACTTTTATGGTGAATATTAAAGATCTCCAATAATTGTAACGCCTTCTCTTTAATAACTGCTTCTTCTTTAAAAAATTTTGGGGTTCGTAGTAAGGCATCCAAAGTATTATATTTCGCATTAAAATGATAGGCAATCCGTACATTATCCAAGACCGTCAGGTCTTTAAACAAACGAATATTTTGGAACGTACGCGCAATTCCTTGTTTTGTAATCTGATATGGTTTAAGTCCAACCAAATTGATCATCTTTTCATCCGATTTCTGACCAACATTAAATAAAATCTCACCTTCATTAGGGACATAAACACCGGTCAGGATATTAAAAGCAGTCGTCTTTCCTGCTCCATTGGGACCAATCAATCCCACCAGTTCTCCTTCGTTTAATGTTAAATTAAAATTAGATACTGCTTTTAAACCACCAAAGAAGATCGATACGTTACTGGCTTTTAAAACAGTCATTGATCCGCACCCTCTTTCGTTACATCTTTTGGTGGAAGAAGATTCTTTATTTTCGCAAACAGATTTGTAATTGAAAACTCTTTATTACCCATCAATCCAGTCGGTCTAAATAACATCATTAGGATTAAGACCAATGCATAGATCACCAATCTAAAGTCCTCGAGGAAACGCAAGAACTCCTGCAGGTAGGTAACTACAAACCCGGAGATGATCGTACCGGTAATACTACCCATGCCACCTAAGACAACAATAATGATAAAGTCAATCGATTTCATAAAATTAAACGAAGTGGGATTTAAATAACGATAAAACGGTGCATAAAGTCCGCCACCAATACCGGCAATAAAAGCTGATAAGACAAAGGCCAACATCTTGTAGTAAAAGACATTAATCCCCATTGCATTTGAAGCAATCTCATCTTCACGGACTGAAATTATTGCCCTTCCCGGCGAAGACTTGATCAAATTACTAATCAGGATAA
>JAKPCT010000275.1 GCA_029553165.1 Bacillota bacterium | reverse complement strand
CGCGATGAGTATAAACATATTCGTAAAATCAAATGGACACATAACGGGGAGTGGGAACACCCGGGACAAGCTGTCATGAAAACCCTTACCGACATAACTCCTTATACTGATTATGTACAAAAACTAGAAGCGCTCTTTATTGATGATGACTCTGTAGATATTGAAGTAAAAGAAATTGTGTATGAGTCCTACACCGAAGATAACTTCCTCAGTGAAGTTTTCATGGATGCCGAACGTTATAATACATTGGTTAATCTCTTAATAACCAAGAAAAACATCATCCTGCAAGGAGCGCCCGGCGTTGGTAAGACTTTTGCTGCCAAAAGACTTGCTTTTTCCATAATGGGGCAAAAAGATACAAGCCGCGTTATGATGGTTCAATTCCATCAAAGTTACAGCTATGAAGACTTTATTATGGGATTCCGGCCAACCAAAGACGGATTTGAGCTTACCCCCGGGCCTTTTTACCAGTTCTGCAAAACAGCACAGGATGACGATGAACGGGATTATTTCTTTATCATTGACGAAATTAACCGCGGCAATGTAAGCAAAATTTTTGGTGAGTTGATGATGCTTATAGAAAAGGAAAAACGCGGTGAAAAACTACGCCTTCTTTACTCCAACGAGTTATTTTCTGTTCCCAAAAATCTCTACATTATCGGTATGATGAATACTGCCGACCGCAGCCTTGCCATAATCGATTATGCTTTGAGAAGAAGATTCGCTTTCTTTGAACTCGAGCCTGCTTTTGACTCTGAAGGGTTTAAAAAAATTATACAGCAAGCAAACAACCCCAAGTTTAATGCCCTGGTTGAGCAAATTAAAGCTTTGAATGACTTTATCTGCAAGGATGAATCCCTTGGCAGTGGGTTCAGAATTGGACACAGTTATCTGTGCACAAATAGTGAGGTAACCGACGAATGGCTGGAATCCGTTATTAAGTATGAATTGTTGCCTCTTTTAAACGAATATTGGTTTGACGAACCATCCAAAATAGAACAGTGGACAAAAAGGCTGAGTGAGGCTTTGTATGATTAGAATTCAAAATATATACTATATGCTTGCTTATGCTTTTCATGTCTTAAATGAAGAAGGCTATAAACAAGTAGCAACTGAAGATTTCGAATATACTTCTGATTTATTTGCAGCAATTCTTTCCAAAGGTATCGCCAGCCAAATCAAAAGGGGATTAAGTAGGGAGTATATCAGCAAAACAGAAGCCGTTATTTCACCTGCAGGTAAAATCAATGTCTCAGCCTCCATTGTACAGAATTCCATGCTTAAAAAGAAACTGGTCTGTGATTATGATGAGTTTACAGAAAACAGTTACTTGAATAAAATTCTCAAAACCACTGCAATGCTTTTGATACGCTGTCCGGAAGTATCAACGCAGCATAAAAAAGCCTTAAGGAAAACAATGCTTTATTTCAGTAATGTTGATGAAATAAATCCGCGCAGAATTCAATGGTCGAGTATCAGATAC
>JAKPCT010000258.1 GCA_029553165.1 Bacillota bacterium | reverse complement strand
TAATACCCTTTAAGTTGTCCACACTTGAAGGGGGTAATTGAAAGGATGCTAACAATGGAGCAAGTATATCGTATCAGAAACATGAAGAAATTTGAAGGTAAGAGTTTAAGAAAAATATCAAAAATAACCGGACATGACTTTGAGACTGTCAAGAAATATGTCGAGAAAGAAGACTTTAACCTGATGATTCGTCCAAAACAAAGGCGGAAAAGCAAATTATCTCCATATAGGAGCATAGTCACCACATGGCTTATCAACGATAAGAAAGCACCACATAAACAGCAGCACACTGCAAAAAGGGTGTATGACCGATTAAAAGAGCTTTATGGTAATGAATTTAATGTCAGTGAGAGGTCTGTCAGGAAATTCGTAGCAGAAATCCGAAAGGAATTGGAGACAAGTACTAATGGATTTCTTCCGTTGGAACATCCTCCGGGAGAAGCACAGGTAGATTTTGGAGAGGCCCGCTTCATTGAGAACGGTATTGCATATGACGGATATTACTTAAACATGTCCTATCCTCACAGTAACGGCGGCCATATGCAATTATTCAAAAGTATGAACCAGGAATGCCTGATGGAAGGCATGAAGGCAATCTTTGAACACATCGGCGGTATTCCGACAACCATCTGGTTTGATAATATGTCTACAATTGTTAAGAAAATCAAGGAGTATGGAGAACGGGATTTAACCAAAGGATTTTTAAGATTCATGATGCATTATGGTTTTCAGAGCAATTTCTGCAATCCTAACAGTGGTCATGAAAAGGGTTCTGTAGAAAACAAGGTTGGCTATCATCGCCGGAATATGCTTGTACCAATTCCGGAATTTAAGGATTTGAGGGAATACAACAAGGAACTCCTTCAAAAATGTGACCAGGATATGAATAGGATGCATTACAAGGGGTATGGACTGATTAAAGATTTGTTTCGGGAGGATAAGCAGGAATTTTTCAAACTTCCGAAAGTTCCTTTTGATGTGTACATACACGAATTTGCTAAAACTGACAACTACGGAAAAGTCAAGTTTGACGGCAGAATCTATTCGACTTCTCCTAATATGGCCAGGCGACAGGTTATTGTTAAAGCTGGTGCTTATGATGTAGAGATACTTGATGAGGACTGCGATCATATTATCAGACACAAACGACTTTACGGAGAAGAAAAAGAATCAATGAACTGGATTCCCTATCTTGAACTTATGAGCAGAAGACCGACCGCATTAAAATACACAGGGCTATACAATCAACTGCCACAGATCCTTAAAGAATATCTGGACAAAAGTGATTATGAGGGGAAAAAGCGGGCTTTAAAGCTGTTTACCAAAATGACAGAGGCTACAGGCATTGAGACAGCAATAGAAGCATTTGAAGAAGGACTGAAATTAGGTGTTAACGATCCTGATAGTATTTGGGCGACATATTGCCGCTTAACGGCCGGAACTTTACCGGAACCGGAGATACTCTTGCCTGATAAAGTTCCGGAACTTAAGAAATATACACCTGACATCATGATATATGATCAACTGATTACTTCCGGAGGGGTGAAGCTGTGAATTCAGATGCATTGATTAAACAGTATTGCAAGGAACTCCGGTTTGGAATGAATATCTATAGTAATTATTCAAAAATTAGCGCAACTGATTATGCAGATTTTCTTGCACAGCTTCTAAAGCTTGAGTTAGACCATCGGGAGCTTGTCAGGAAAAACAGAAATCTAAAGTCTGCAGGCTTTGATGTTATCAAGACCTTTGAAAACTATGAATTTAGGGACATTCAAATCCCGAAAACTATCAGTATTGAAGAATTAAAGACCGGAGCTTTTATTGAGAAGTTTGAAAACCTGATTCTTTATGGCCCTGTAGGAACCGGAAAGAGCCACATGGCCACGGCGATCGGAGTTGCAGCTTGTTCCAGGGGAAAGAAGGTAAAATTCTATCGAACAGCAGCACTAGTTAATCTTTTAAGTGAGGCAAAGGCTAAAGGAGAATTGCAACGATTCATGAAACAGTTGCGAAAAACTGATTTGCTGATCTGCGACGAATGGGGATATGTTCCATTTGAAAAAGATGGTTCACAACTTTTGTTTCAGGTAATTTCAGAATGTTACGAAAAAAGGAGCGTGATAATCACAACGAATTTGGAATTCAGCAAATGGAACGGTATTTTCTATGATGAAAAGTTAACTAGTGCGATTATTGACAGATTAGTACATCACAGTCACTTGCTTGTTTTCGAAGGCCAAAGCTACAGGTTAACACACTCGACCATGAAATCCCAATAATGGGACAGGGGTGCTCAGAAAATTAAGTTCCGCACTGCTCGAATTTATACTTGCCAAAAAATGAATTATTTCCATTAGGGCAACGACCCTGTATAGGAGCATGACTGACATCCACCTTCCGGGTAGGCAGAACGAAGGAATTAAGGGCATAGACCCAGTGAGACATGGGAGGGTTGCCGCTGGAAGACAAGTGGATTCTAATGGCCAAAATAGTTTTAATTATTAAGATTTATTAGAGTTAAGCTTGTCGATCCAGATAAATGCATATTCGGGCATTTTACCCTTTTGGCTTGTTTTGGACAATGTGAAAATCTAAGATTAAGTGAGATATTTAAAGAAAAACAAAGATTATTGAGGGAGGTTTCTATGATTATAAAAAAATTCTTATCAATATTACTGTTAATAATGTTTATTGGTGTATCAACTCCTGTGCAAGGCAAGAGTTATAGTTTTAATGACAGTAATAGTATATATACAGAGAAGTTAAAAGAAGGAATTAAAATAGTTGAAGGCACGATCGAATTCATTAGTGAAATAAAAGAGAACTATCATTTAATTAGGAAGCAGGTTAATGACTTAGTTAAAGATAAAGAAATAGTTTTTATGGTAAGGTGTGAAAGCGCGCAGCTAAATGACAGAATATACAGTAATGTATGGATAATTGAAACAACTACTAATAACTATATTTTGGGGACGGATGTTTATAAGTATTATTATAAGATATTCCAAAGTGAAATTGACGATTTAACAATGCAAAATTTAAAGAATAAATTATTTGAGAATAAGATTATGGAGTTAAAAACGAGTGTTGATTGCTTTGCTTTTGATCCAAACGTTGTATATATAAGTGTTTTTGATGGTAATAAAACTAATTATTTTGCGATTGTAGCACCGATAATAAGTTATAGAGAAGAACTTTTTGAACATTTTGACTGGAGAGGAAGGAAATTTTTGATTGATACTGAAGAGCATTGTAATATAATAAGTGAAATTTATAAAGTTTTTAAAGAAGCAGAGCAAAAAAGTGGAAATAATCTCTAAGTCAAAAGAAGTGTATTTTAGCTGCTTTTGAATAAATGAAAAAACATCCCTTTGTTAGGGTACCTAGCAGGGGATGTTTTTTAAATGGAGAACAATAATTATTGGAGCAATTTATTGGAATTTATAGCAGTAAATGTTTTATTAATAAAAGAAGAAACGTGCGTGAAGCAGTAAATCAATAATTCAAACTTAATGGAGAGATAAGATGTTTAAATTAAGAACTAGTTTAACGTTAATATTATTGGTATTATTTGGTTTCTCAATATCAATTCAGGGTAAAAACAAAGAGGAGGAAGGATTGAAAAATAAGGCTATCTGGAAAGTGAAGCTTGGACAGATCTATCAATTTTATTCTGAAGATCAATTTATTACAAGAAGAGGAAGTAAGTTTGAATTATTTTAAATTAAAGAGGATGGTATTAAAAAGATTCGGGACTTGACATTTTTTAATAAATTCGTTTGGCCAACTTTTGAAAAAGGTATAGATGAAGATGATTATTGTGGATTATACTATTCAATGATCTCTTCAGAAAACCAAGCAAAATTTAGATTAGACTATATTAAAGTAGATGAAAGAACAAAAAAGCGAATATGGTCGTATGAATCAGATGTTTGGAATATTACAGGGGAAACCCGTCTAGGATTGATTAAGCTGAATTCACGAGTTTTATTAGTAGGGTTAACTAATAGTAAATCATTATTTAATCTCCATGGATTTAATTTAGAAACAGGACAAAAAAATGGAGTTTAAATTGTGAAAACTATTTAAAAAGCATAGCTTATAAAAATAATGTTCTAGTTGTAATTTCGTCTAATAATCTCTCTGCCAATACCAGAGATTCAAAATCAATTATAAGAAGAATAAATTATGAAACTGGCGAAATATTATGGCAAAAAACAGTTAGTGGTGTAAATAATAACAATGGAATAGGGATTGCAGGAAATACTGTTATAGTAACCACTGATCAAAGGATTATTTATGGACTAGATATTTCAAACGGTGATATCTTATGGAGTAAAACAACCCAAAGGATTCCCAGTAAAGTATCTGTTTTTGATGAAAACCAGCAAATTGTAATAACTGCAGAGAAGTTTCTTTCTTTAGATGAGCAAGGAAATGTATTTTGGGAAAGAACTATAGAGGATCGGTACCTTGTTTGGCATACCTATTTAAAAGGAAAATACTACTTATGGACCTATAAATATCTCTGGGTCGTAGATGCGGCTAATGGAGTAATAATAAAGAAACATACATTTAAAGACTCAATAAGGTTACTGAAAGCAGTTAAGGGAAGGATAATAATCTTTTGGGATTCTGGATTAGTGCAATGTTTTGATAAGAGTGTATTTGAAGAATAAAAGATGATGCAAAGGAAATATGTTGGTTAATGGAAAAGTAGTTACAGGTAACAAGGTATATTATGATTTTGTTTTAAATCTTCTTCCGGCAAAAGAAGTTTGGGAATAGGACGGTTATCCATCAATCGATTAATGATTATCAATATGAGGACGGGTACTATTTAATTAAGTATTCGGATGGAGAGGCTTATTCTTTCTCGCAGGTAACAAGGTTGATTAAGATCAACGATGATTATTATGTTGCATATGTTAATGTTTATAGTGCTTCCTCGGGATTTACCGGTAAATCCTCATGGGACAGACGAAGAATGGCAAAAGGGAGATGAAATACCGGAACTGGATTGTCAAATACGGGCAATTATTAAAAGAATTAAGGAAGGTAATCGAAGTAGGTTTATTTTGATTGATTATTTAAAGCAAGAATAATTATTAAGTTAAATAAAAATATTATCATTTTGTTAGGTTACTTAGCAGGGGATGGCGCAATTTCATATAATAACTCACGACCGGATTTTCCGATTTGTTTAATCAATCCGATCTTCTTTAAACAATAAGTGATTTTACGGCAAACATAGATGCTGTATCTACTGTGTTGTGCAAGTATTTTATTGGTGAATTGTGTTGGCAGGTTGTCAGGTAAAAAATCTAACAGTTCAATTGAGTGATTGATAGCTTTATTAGCAACCACTGCTAACAATTTACGATCCAAGATACTCTTACCCTTCCGACGCCAACTACCTTTCCCGTTAGCAAGCTGAAGTTCTTCGACATCGACCAATAATAGTTCGATTGTGAAATTTGGACTCTGGACAAATTGGGAGATATGAAGTAACTCTGAAAAGACTTCAACAAAGGTTCCGGTTTTGGGAGATTTTCGGCGGCTAAGGATGGTGCTGCCATCATCAGTAAGGGTTAAAATCCATTTTTGCCTGATAATTGGATAGACTAGCTTCACTTTATAATGTGGTAATAACTTTGTTAATTTTCGTTTTAAAGCATTAAAATTACCGGTCTGAATCTCGATCAAGGTGTTGCCGCGGACAATGTCAATTATGAAAGTATTAACTTCGGTTTCGATCAGATCGCCGGGCTGGGAAAACCAATGTTTGATTGCGGAGTGAAGACTCTTTTCGTTAGTTAAGTTGATATTAAATTTGGGTTTCAGTCCTGATGGCTTCTTAAGAATCAGATTCACTATTGTAACTCCTTGATGAGCAATTAATCTTTGTTCAATTATAGCAAATATATTTTGATTTGAATAATAATATAAATAAAGGCACCCCAAGCAGGGTGCCTTTAAAGTAGAGTGAAACTTTATGCAGCAAGTTTGAACAATACTTTGAAGTAATTGGCGATTTTAGTACCAATTATGGTAATTCTTCCTTTTACTTCTGGCTTTAGGACAGTATTTAAATGAATAATATATTCAATAAATGCATCACGTTGGAAGACTGAAGTATCATAATAATCGAGTGCGTTTGTGAAAGCTTGATAACCATCACCACCGGAAGCCATAAATGAATTGGTAGCAATCTTGTATATTTTGTCAGGATCAATTGGAGCACCGTTGATCAAGATGTTTTCACAACGGTTGGCTTCATAGTTAATCGTAAAGGAGACACCTTCGGATACTTGCGGAAATGCGCCTTTACCCTGTGGAATGGTTGCAATAAAATCAAATAATGCTTGGACTTGATTGCCTTTTAAAGTAACAACGGCAATTGAATTATCAAAGGGTAGAATTTCATAAATATTTTTCTTGGTGATCGTTCCGGCGGGAAGATCGGTACGAATGCCACCACCGTTCTGGATGGCGAAATCAACATTGAGATTTTTAGTATACCACAGCATGGAGTCAGCCACCAAATCTCCTAAAGCTGTTTCTTCATAACGGACTCTGGCGTTGGGGAATGTTGCTTCGGCATGTCCAATTGCTTTGGCTAATTCGCTCTCAACTTGATCGTTATATTTAGATAATAACCCAAGTAACTCTTGATTTTCAGGGATCTCTTGGGTTAAATACTTAAGCTCCTTAGTACCATCATCTTTGGTAACTGATGCTTTAACATTAACCGGAAGCAGTTCCCATTTAAAATCAATAATTCGCTTATTTTTAATTGTAAAGATTCCTTTTCCCAAATATAAACCCCATTGGTATGCTTGGACAATTGGTGTTTGATTGATAACAATGGGTGCATCTAACTTAGTATGTGAATGGCCGTCAACAATAAGATCGATCCCGGGAACATATTTTGCCAAACGTTTTGAACCCTGTTCTTCATCGTTGTAGACGCCTAAATGGACTAAAGCAATAACGATATCGGCTTTCTTCTTCAATTCGGGAACCAATTTCTTGGCAACAGTGATCTCATCTTCAAAGATCAGGTCTTTAATATTTTGAGGACTGGCAACCAGTTCGGCTTCTTTAGTGGTTAAACCAAAGATCGCCACTTTAAAGCCTTTAAATTTCTTAATGATGTAAGGTTGTCCAACATAGGCTCCATCTTTAGTTTTAACATTGGCAGAAAGGATCGGAAATTTGGCTGACTGGATCTGTTGTTGTAAAATTTCCAAAGTGTTATCAAACTCATGATTGCCTAGAGTGACAGCGTCATATCCGATGAAATTATAGCCTTCAATGTCAGGTTGAGCTTTAAAGAAATTGGACTCAGGTCTTCCGGTATTAAAGTCGCCGGCGTCAAGTACTAAAACGTTGGAATATTGGTTTTTAATCGATTCAACTAAAGAAGCCCGTGTCGGCAGACCGCCTTGGTCGGGAGCGGAGTTGTCATAAAATTTAAGAGGATGACCATGATGATCGTTGGTGTGTAAAATAACTAATTCAGTTGTCCCTTTGGTTGCTGCTGCAACAAAAATGTTACAAAAACAGAACAATAAGAGTAAAAACAGAATACAAATTTTTTTCATAAACGTCCCTCCTTAATAGTGATTCTTTTCTATTATATCAATAAAATCTCATTTCCTAAACAGAAAATGCTAATTATACACTTTTAAAACCATGTGAAAAAAATGTTAAAAAAAATTGAAAAATAAAAAGGAATTTGCGTCAAAAAGTTGTATTTTATATAATATCGGGAACGTTCCCGAGACTAAAACTGGAAATGGGTTAGATGAATGGCTACGATTTTTGATGTTGGGAAGTTAGCAGGGGTTTCACGCAGCACCGTATCTCGAGTATTAAATAATAAAAGTGATGTTGATCCGGAAACCGCCAAATTGGTCTGGGAAGCGGTTCGAAAACTCAATTATCATCCCAATGCATCTGCCAGAGCCTTGGCGCGACAAAAAACCGATACCATTGGTGTTATGTTAGCACATGTGTCTGATCCATACTATGAAAAGATTATTAAAGGAATTGAAACGATCCTTGCTGCCAGAAATATGAGTGTTATCTTTTTCAACTCCTATGATCACTTGGCAGAACACAAAAAAATTATCAATGCAGCATTAAAAAGCAGCCAAATTGACGGTTTAATTGTTGTTGGAAGCCATTCGGGAGACAGTGAAATACTGTTGGAGATGATGCAACAGATTCCAATGGCTTTTATTGAGCGGGAGTTTAATGATCTTCAGGTGACATGTATTTGCAGTGACAATAAACAAGGAGTTTTCTTGGCGATTCAACACCTGGTTGAGTTAAAACATGTCCGGATTGGATGTATTACCGGTGATTTACAGTATCAAACCGCGATTGAACGTTTTGAAGGATATAAAGAAGCGTTAAAACATTTTAAATTGCCATTTGATCCGGATTTGGTGTATTATGGTAACTTTCAGCATAGTGGTGGCTATAACGGATTAAAGAAGCTTTGTTCGCAAAGGAAAAAACCGACGGCAATCTTTGCCTGTAATGACATGATGGCGATAGGAGCACTGCAAGCGGCAAATGATTTTGGATTAGTAGTACCCAAAGATATTGCCATAATTGGATATGATGATACTTATCTGGCTCCGATGGTCTATCCGCAGTTAACTACCGTACGTCAACCGTTGTTTGAAATGGGGTCGGCAGCAGTTCAAGGGTTGTTAAATCAACTTAATGCCAAAGACAGCCAGCCTCTCAAGAAGAAATTTCCAGTCGAATTAATTATTAGGCGATCATGTGGTTTTCGGAGCTTATCATTGTAATAATACAGTAACAAGTATTAAAGAAAGTGCTTTTGAATTCCGAAAAGAAAATTATAGTGGTTGATAAGTTGTTCAAAAGGAGGTGAAATGGAAAAAGTTTTTTGTTTTTTAAGTTGGTTAACCAAAAGGAAAACTTAATGGAGGGAATTTAATGAAAAGAAGAAATCTGTTTTTTACTGTCTGTTTGATATCTTTAGCAGTTTTATTGATGATTCCTGCATATGCAGCTCCTAAGGTCACATTGACAATTTGGGCAGTAGATTCAATTGAGAATACTGCTAATACGAATACCGCTTATGTTCATGCCTTGGTAAAGAACTTCCAGGCAAAAAATCCGGATATCAAAATTGACTGGGTTGCTTTTGGAACTCAAGGTTCACCATTGAATGACAAACTGAAGATTGCATTGGCAAATAATCAAGGTCCAGATATCTTCCAAAGCTGGGGCGGTTCCTTTATGGGACAATTTGCTGATGCCGGCAAATTACTTGATTTAACAAAAGAATTGGCCAATGTTAAAACCAGCTCCGCTGCTAAAGAAGCTATGAGTTGGAAAGGTAAAACCTATGGTGTGGCACCATTCTTTGCGGTTGCCGGACTTTTTGTTAACGAAGGAATTTTCAAACAATACGGTTTATCAGTTCCTACAACTGTTGAAGAATTAGAAAAAGTTGCTGATACCTTAAAATCAAAAGGAATTCAACCATTCGCTGTTGGAGCTAAAGATCAATGGCCGGTTTTAGCTACTTACATGTACTTAGTAAACCGTTATGGCGGCAGAGTATTTGAAGATGCAGTTGCCCGTAAAGTCGGATTCAACTCCGAACCATTTGTTAAAGCAGCAACCAAATATCAAGAATGGGCTAAAAAAGGATATTTTGGTGATAAACCATTATCAGAAGGTTATGGTGACGCTCAACTGTTAATGTGTACCGGTAAAGCAGCAATGCAGATTTCCGGTTCATGGTTATGCGGACTTTATTCTGATAAAACCCAAACCGACCAAACAATCGGAATGTATCCTGTTCCAATTATCAAAGGTGAAAAAGGTTTAGTAACCGATGTTATGGGTATGACCGACGTTGGTTTTGCAGCAACCAAGATTGGTGCTAAGAAAAAAGATGCTATTGTTAAATTCATGAAATATGCAATGACCGTTGAAGCATGTTCCGCAGAGACCGGACGTGTAAGTTCAGTTCCTGGAGTTAAACCTCCTACAAGATTGACCGGTATGGCTGCTGATAATATTCTCGCCAAAGCTAAATATGTACAATTCTGGTGGGATCAAGATCTGCCAGCAACCGTTTCAACTCCGATTAATACTACTATTCAAACCTTCTTTATGCCAAATACCGATGTCAAACGTTCACTTAATAAGTTTGAAGAATTAGTAGTAGATAACATGGGGCCAATTAAAAAGAAATAATTAAACAAATGTAATACTTTCAAAGAGAAGAATAATCTTCTCTTTGAAAGTAAATTATTACAATTACAAAAACAAACACGGAGAATTGGGGTGGGCATAGTGATTTCTACCCGAAATACAACTGAGTATGAGCCGGGATTAACAAAGACTAAAAAACCAATTAACTGGTCACAAATTATCTTTAAAATCACATTTTTATTACCAGCATTGTTGAGTTTGGCAATCTTTATGTTTTATCCAATCATGGAGACGTTCCGGATTTCAATGATGAGAGCAACGGGACTGGGACAGGAAACATACATTGGATTTACTAATTATATCAGATTGCTATCAAATGAAGAGTTTCAAGCGGGTCTGCTCCATGTATTCCAATGGGCGTTCTGGAGTGTCGCGCTGCAAATACCAGTAGCTGTATTCATTGCTTTTGCTTGTACAAATTATAAAACGAAGTTAATTCATGGATTACGGGGGGTATATTATTTAAGTAATGTTCTGCCTTCGGCAATTGTTGCAATGTTAGGTACATTTATTTTTCAACCTAACGCCGGAGTTATCGTAACTTTAGCCAAGACGCTTGGTTGGAAATGGTTAGAGCGAATTGACTTTCTTGGCAATCCAAATATTGCTTTCTGGTCATTATTTGCCCTTGCTTCGTGGGCTTATATGGGTTTTGGAATAATATATTTTATGGCTAATATTGAGCAAATTCCTGCTGAATTAAGAGAAGCAGCAATGATAGATGGTGCTAATCGCTGGCAATATGCCCGTTATATTATGTTGCCTCAAATATCGTTTGCAATTCGGATTCAAGCGATTTTATGTACTGTTGGAAGTTTAAAACTGTTTGATTTACCTTATATGGTTACATCCGGAGGTCCGGGGTATTCTACGGTTACATTAGGAATTACCCTTTACCGGGAAGGATTTTTAAACTGGCAATATGGTAAAGCTGCTGCAATCGGAGTAGTGATTTTTCTATTGTCTTTAATCTTTACAATTATTCAGTTTTCTCTCCAACGTGAACCTCAAAATTAGAACTGTCTTAGTATTAAATTAATTGTGACAACCAAATGGGGGGGACGTTATGAAAAAAGATGGTTTGGCAATTAGCGGTGTTAGAGAAAGAATGACTACCACTTCAATCATAGTTCATATTGCATTGATAATAATGGCAATCATAGTAATCGCGCCATTAGTTCTCCCGTTTTGTTTTGCTTTTAAGACTCCATTGGAGTTTGCTTATCACCCATGGAGCTTTCCAAAAGAATTCAAATGGGAAAACTTTGTTATTGCTTGGAATTCAGTTAAGATTGGTCAGGGAATGTTTAATACCTTTATCATTTGTTTAGGAGCTGTGGCAACAACAGTACCGTCAGCAGCAATGGCGGGTTATATCTTTTCCCGATATAAGAGTAAATTAACCAATATTCTGTTTTATGCTGTTATGGCTGGTTTCTTTGTCCCGGCACAAATGGTATTAATCCCACTTTATCGATTGAATCTTAAATTAAATTTAATTGATACTTATCCGGGGATCTTTCTGGCGCTGGCTACATTTGGGATCCCTTTCTGGACAATGATCTACCGCTCATTCTATAACACGCTTCCCAACGATCTTATGGAAGCGGCGCGGATTGATGGAGCTACTGACTGGGGGATTTTCTTCAAAGTAATGTTGCCCTTGACGAAGTCCGCAACTATACTGGCAGTCTTATTAACCTTTATGGGCGCGTGGAGTGACTACATGATCTCCCTGGTGTTAATTAATTCCCAAGATTTGTTCACAATGCAATTAAGAGTTGCTCAATTTATTGGTAATCTGGGAGCTAATTTCTTCCCGCAGTATGCTGCCGGATGTATTATTTCAGCTGCACCAACGATTACACTTTATATTATTTTCCGCAAGAAGATTATTGAAGGAACTACTTTGGCTGGAGCATTAAAAGGTTAACCGGAATGGGTGAGTGAGATGGTAAACGTACCGGATAATAATCAGAAAATGTTTAAAAATCCAATTTTACCTGGATTTTATCCTGATCCATCAATTTGCAGGGTGGATACTGATTATTATCTGGTGACGTCTTCTTTTGCTTATTTTCCGGGAATACCGATCTTTCATAGTAATGATTTGGTAAACTGGAAACAGATTGGCCATGTGCTTGATCGTGTAAGCCAACTTAATTTAGATGGACTTGGCCATTCGGATGGGATTTATGCGCCGACGATCCGCTATCATGAAGGAACCTTCTATCTGACAACTACCAATGTTTATGGAGGAGGTAACTTTATTGTGACCGCGCCTGATCCTTGTGGTCCGTGGTCAGATCCGATCTGGTTGCCTGAAGCTCCGGGAATTGATCCTTCACTTTTTTTTGATCATGATGGCCGGTGTTATTTTTTAGGGACCAGGCCTGCTCCAGAAGGAGAACGTTATTTCGGTAATTATGATATTTGGCTGCAAGAGTTAGACCTTCAATCAATGACGCTGATTGGAGAAAAATATTCATTGTGGCGTGGAGCGTTAAAGGATGTTTGTTGGCCCGAAGGGCCTCATCTTTATTTTAAAGATGGATGGTATTATTTAATGATTGCCGAAGGTGGGACCGATTATTTTCATGCGGTTACAATTGCCAGGAGTCAGAAGATTACAGGTCCTTATGAAGGCAATCGTGCCAATCCGATCCTGACCCACCGCCATTTGGGAAGAGAATACCCAATTGTAAATGTTGGACATGCTGACTTAGTCGAAACCCAAAATGGCGAATGGTGGATGGTGGTCTTGGGTTCCCGCCCATATGGAGGTTATTATCGTAATTTAGGTCGGGAAACTTTTTTGGCGCCGGTTGTTTGGGAAGACGGGTGGCCGGTAGTCAGTCCGGGTACTGGGAGAGTGGAATTTAATTATGTGGTGCCTAATTTACCGGAAAGTAAGAAAAACGAGGAACCATCCAGAGATGATTTTAATAAGGAACAATTAGCCTTATACTGGAATTTTTTACGAACACCACGGGAATGTTTTTGGAGTTTAACGGAGCGTCCTGGTTGGCTTCGAATCAAATTAAAGCCGGAGAAACTTACTGATTTAGCTAACCCGGCGTTTATTGGCAGACGGCAACAGCATATGAATTTTACGGTAAATACATTGCTGGAGTTTGTACCAGCCAGTGAAGGTGAAGTAGCCGGTCTCGTATTGCTGCAAAGTAACAAATACCAATATCGTTATGAATTTACAACAATTGATGGTAAGGGAAGGTTGCGCTTAATCAGATGCTGTGATGGGATTGAAGACGAATTAGCAGCTAAAGAAGTAAATTGTAATCAACTTATCATGCGGATTGTTGCTAAAGGACAGAATTATAGTTTTTATTATTGTGTACCAAATGAAGCGGTAGCGACTTTAATTGAAGATGTTGATGGACGGATCCTTAGTACCGATGTTGCCGGTGGATTTGTCGGAACATATATTGGGTTATTTGGGACCAGTAACAATCGATTAACCACCAATTATGTTGATTTTGATTGGTTTGAATATACTGGCGAAGATTAATTAAGGTTCACTAATAGATAATATTCAAAGGAGGAACTGATGTGAAATACATAACAAATCCGATATTACCCGGTTTTAACCCTGATCCTTCAATCTTGAGGGTTGGTGACGACTATTATATTGCAACTTCGACTTTCGAATGGTTTCCAGGAGTTCAAATTCATCATTCTCGAGATTTAATCCATTGGCAATTGATCGCCCGCCCGCTTAACCGGATTTCGCAACTGGACATGCGTGGCAATCCTTGTTCCGGAGGTATTTGGGCACCATGCTTATCATATGATAATGGTGTTTTTTATTTAATCTATACAGATGTAAAACATTTTGACGGAACTGTTGCCGATTGCCATAATTATTTGGTAACTGCTACCGAAATAACGGGAGAATGGTCGGAGCCAGTTTATTTAAACAGCAGTGGTTTCGATCCTTCGTTATTTCACGATGATGATGGCCGGAAATGGTTATTAAATATGGTATGGGATTTTCGCAAAGGCCGGAACCGTTTTGGAGGGATTTTGCTTCAAGAATACTCAGTTGAGGAGAAGAAACTGATCGGACCGGTTTATAATATTTTTAAAGGGACGAAATTTGGTTTGACAGAGGCTCCCCATCTTTATAAGCATAAAGGCTATTATTACTTGATGACTGCTGAAGGAGGGACCTTTTGGGAACATGCAGTAACAATGGCCCGATCGCAAACACTAATTGGCCCTTACGAGGTTGATCCTGAAAATCCGGTCCTAACTTCAAGGTATGATTGTACTCTGGAGTTGCAAAGGGCAGGTCATGCCAGTTTGGTAGAAACGCAAAACGGAGAATGGTATTTGGTACATTTGTGCGGACGGCCGATGCCATCAAAAGGATTTTGCGTTTTGGGACGGGAAACAGCAATTCAAAAGGTTGTATGGACTGACGATGGGTGGCTGCGGCTGGCTGAAGGTGGCAATAAACCGTTTGTGAAAGTACCGGCGCCGGATTTATCGGAATGCCCTTGGCCTCAATTACCCGAACGTGACGATTTTGACTCTGAAGAATTAAATATTCACTTTCAAACATTACGGATACCTTTGGGTGAAGATGTGCTATCACTAAAAGAACGGCCTGGATATTTAAGGTTAAAGGGTAGAGAATCCTTGCATTCGCGTTACGTTCAGAGTTTGGTGGCAAGACGGCAGCAATCATTTGTTTATACGGCGACTACCTGTGTTGAATTTAATCCGGAATCATTTCAACAGATGGCTGGATTAGTATGCATTTACAATTCGGCAAATTACTACTATCTCTGTGTAACTCATGAAGAAGGAATTGGTAAATGTTTAAAAATTATTATTTGTGATAATAATACACGGGATGAAGGTTTGGAAAAACCAATAAAATTAAATGACGGGCCATGTTACCTTCGGGTGGTAGTAAACTATGATAAATTGCAATTTTACTATTCAATCGATGGTGTAAATTGGACGGCGGTTGGAGATTACTACGACGCCAGTAAATTATCGGATGAATATCTGCATTATATTCGTATGGAAGGATTTACCGGAGCATTTGTTGGACTTTGTTGTCAGGATTTATCAGGTAGAAGAAAACATGCCGACTTTGACTTCTTTGAATATTATGAAGGAGTCCCAAAGAAATAGGAACATCTAAAAATTAATAAAATTACCAGAATGTTCGCCTCGAAATGTTAGTTATTAAGATTAGCATTAAGAGGCGTATTATTTGACTAGGAGTTAATAAAGATTTAGAGCCTAAGATGACTTCAAAAAACTCCAATAAGAGGTAGGAGTGATTGAATGATTAAAGGAGTAATAGAAAAAATTATTAATTTGCCATTATCTCTTATAGGGAAGATTAAAATCTTTTATCAAATTTTATTGATTATCGTGTTGATGGTTGTTCTTTTAGGTATTCAGGGCTTGCTGGGAGTTAGAATAATTAATAAGTTAGAGTCTAATTCGAAGATTATTAGTAAAAATACTGAGGGAATATCGGATCTGAAGACAATTCAAAAAGATTTATTTGATATGCATTTAAGATATGTGAATGATGTTAATACCTCACAAAGATTGGCCCGTTCGAATTATACTATTGCAGGAAAAGTATCACTGCATGGGAAACTTGAAATCTTAAAAGAGAGAGCCCCTTATGAGGTTGAAAATATTCTTGATCGACTTAAAGAAATTGAAGATATTTTAGAACAACCAGCAACACCGGAAAATCTTAAATTATTTGAATCCGCATTGGACGGTTGCTACGGATCACTTGATCTTATTAATAGCGACTTGTTAAATAAAGCCCATGTAGTAATAACAGAAAATGGTAAGTTTACAAAAGATGCAAATCGGAATACGATCATTTTATGGATTGTTGGAACTGTTGTCGCTGTAGTGATTGGTTTTATTATAGCGCTTTCAATCTCCGGACCATTGCAAAAAGTTATTGATGTTGCAAAAGCATTAGCTGGTGGCGATTTATCAAAGACTATCAATATTAAAGGCTCTGCAGAAATTACAAAAATGTGTGACAGTTTAAATATTGCCATCAATGGACTCCGTAATCTGGTAACCAATATTCAGGAATATTCAAATATGCTTTATATTGCAAGTAACGAATTGAAGGATGCCTCAAATGAGACCGGAAGATCAGCAGCGGAAGTAGCCAAAGCAATGGAAGAATTGGCTAAAGGTTCGACTGAGGAAGCAGAGCAAACAACACGGGCGGTAGATACTATTAATAAATTAGCGGAGTTAGTCCGTTCGGTATCTAATGAAGTACGAAATATCGCTAATGATTCTGAAAATATTGCCCAATCAGCAAAATTAGGAGAAAAAGCAACTACAGACGTTACGAATGGAATTGAGAAGATTTATAACATTACCAGTGATGTAACCGTAGTGATCGATGAATTAGACCAAACAGCAGTTGAAATTGGCGAAATTACCTCGGTTATTCGGGGGATCGCGGAGCAAACCACTCTCTTAGCATTAAATGCTTCGATTGAAGCTGCGCGCGCCGGTGAACATGGTAAAGGATTTGCTGTAGTAGCGAAAGAAACCGGAAAATTAGCGGATCAATCAAAGAATGCGGCTATACATATTAATACTTTGATCGCTCAAATGCAACAACGGACAGAACATGCTGTTCAAGCTATGAAAAATGGAATGACAGTAGTCGAATCCGGAAAAAATTTAGCATCAGAAGCTACCGTAACTTTCGGAATGATATTTGATAAGTTGAATCATGTATTAAAGCGGATTGATTCAGTGGCGCAGTCCGCTAAGAAGATGGCAGACAGTAATGAAAGCATGATCATGGCAATATCAAATATTGCCGCATTGAGCGAAGAGAGTATGGCAAGTACTGAAGAAGTTTCCGCAAACGCCCAGGAACAGAGTGCTGCGGTTCAACAGGTTACGGCATTAGCTGAAAATCTTAATGATATTGCCGCTAAATTGAAAAACTCCATTGCCCAATTTGAAATTTAGTTAAATTGGATTTAGGATAACAGTCAAAGTTAAGTTCAGAGACAATTCTGAGCTTAACTTTTTTTATTATTAACGGAAATGAATCTTGTTAAAATAGAATAAGGTGAAGGTATATTAAAATAATAATCGAAAATATTACTCGTGAAAGTTTGGACATTATTTTTTTATTAGAGTAAAATGTTATCAAGCTAAATACAATTACTTCTAGCAAAGTGAAAGGGTGACTTCTATGCCTAAATTGGAAAATATTAAGAAGGTTTTATTGATCGGGTCAGGACCGGTAACAATTGGTCAGGGAACGGAATATGATTATGCTTTATTTGAGGCTGCAAATGGTTTGAAGGGAGAAGGCATTGAAGTTATTATTGTTGACAGTAATCCGGCAACTTTAGCATCAGAACCGGAGTTTTGTAATCAATATTATCCGATTCCTTTAGTGGCGGAAAACATCGAAAAATTAATCCAAGTTGAACGGCCGGATGCGATCTGTTTTGGATTTGGAGGGCAGACCGCTTTCAATCTGCTCCAGGATCTGGCGCAACGGAATGTGTTTGAAAAATACCAGGTTAAACTGGATATTCAGCCGGAAGTTGCTTATAAATTGAAGGATCGGAAGCTACTGCAACAAATTTCTGAAGAACTTGGAATGATGATGCCCAAAGGGGCGCAGATAAAAACAGTCACTGAAGGGATTGAACTAAGCAGGACATTAGATTTTCCTTTGGTAATCCGTTCCGTTGCTTCATTTGCCGGTATCGGTTATTCAATTGCTTACAATCAGGAAGAGTTAGAAGAATGTATTGAAGCGGGACTGAATGCTTCTCCGTTCAACGAGGTAGTATTGGAAAACTTATTGGATGGATGGAATGAGATTGAGTGTGAAGTGCTTGGTGATGGTGCAGAAAATCTATTGATTGTGTCAGATATTGAAAATATAGACCCGGTTGGGGTACATTCGGGAGACAGTATTGCCGTAATACCTGCTCAAGGGTTAACCTCCGAATTAAGATTCCAATTAGAAAACTATTGCCGTAAAATAATCGCCAGGCTTCAATTGCGAGGAATTTGTAATATTAAATTTGCCATCAATCAGGTTACTAATCAAATATTGGTTTTGGGAATCAACCCCAGATTTACCAGGAGTTCGGCTTTGGTTTCCAATGTAACAGGAGTACCGTTAGCAGCGTTAGCGATTAAAATTATGTTAGGATACACCTTGCCGGAAATGGGATATCAACAATCCGTGTTTACCGGATTTGATTATGTGGCGATTAAATTTCCAAGTTTTGATTTAAGTAACTCTGCTAATGGAACAGCATACTTAGGAGTTATGATGCAAGCAACCGGCCAGGTTGTTGCCTTGGGTGCTAATCTAAAAGAAGCGCTCCAAAAAGCAATTCGGTCTGCCGAAACGAAGCGCAAGGGCTTTGGTGTTGATGGATTTGATCAAGAAGAGGCTTTGTCCGCTAGGGAGATGAAAGAAAAGCTAATCAATCCGAATCCTGAGCGGCTGTATTACCTTAGATTGGCCTTTAAAAAGGGTATGAAAACCGAGGAAATACATTCGCTAAGCAAAATGCCAAAATGGTTTTTGAAGGAATTGTCAGAGTTAGTTCAATTTGAGAAAGAATTAACTACTTATGCCATATATAATATTACTCCGGAAATTTTACGGCAAGCAAAAGAATGGGGTTATGCTGACAGTCAACTCGCCTATTTGTTTCGGGTATCAGAGCAGGAACTGCGGGCGAAACGAGTCCAATTGGGGATCATCCCAAGTTTTCAACGGATTGGAGATTCAAATTCGCAGGACTCAACGGCCTATTTCTCTACCTACCGGAAAATAAGCTCAAATTTAGAATCTGATTTAGGACAGAAAATAATTATTCTTGGTAACGGTATTGTAGATATTAGTGTCGGGAGCGACTTCGACTATAGTGTCGTCAAAGCTTCTTTGGAACTGGACAGACTCAATAAGGCTAGTATTATAGTAAGCTGTAACCCGTCTTCGGTTGCCACTAATAACCGGATTGCGAAACGGGTTTTTATTGAACCGCTAATCTTAGAAAATCTATTGAACATTGTTGAATTGGAAAAACCTATTGGTGTGATCACCCAATTTTTAAACCAAGATTGTTATGCATTCTCCAAAGAGTTGGCAGAGCAGGGGGTAAAGATTCTCGGTACTGATTTGGAAGATTTGACGGAAGTTGATGACCATTCCAAATATCAAAAGTTATTGAAACGTTTAAATGTATTGCAACCGGAAACAGTAAAGATCGAAGATGGAGCTTCAGTAATCGATTCGATTATCAAACTTGGCTATCCGGTTATCTTAAAGCATCCAAGTCAAAATTCCAAATTGATAACGAAAATTATTTTCAGTTTGGAACAGTTAAAGGAATACTTGGCGTTTACTAAAGAACAGCATGACCTTAGAGCAACCAAGTTAGTTGAAGATGCGATTGGTGTATCCGTTGATGCTATTGGGGATGGGAAATCAATCTATATTGCAGCACTAATGGAACAGATTGAGGAAGCGGGAGTGGCATTTGGAGACTGTGGGGTTTCGATGCCGCCATATAGTTTGGGAACCGAAGTACTTGCCAAAATTAAAGAGATTACCCAACAAATCGGTAAGGCATTGGCGATCAAAGGATTACTAACGGTTAGATTCGCAATTAAGCATGAAACTGTCTATGTGTTAGAGATATTGCCACAGGTAACCTTTTCAGCGCCATTTGTCCGTAAAGCGACGGGAATTGATTGGATCAGTCTGGCGACTGCAGCGATTGTTGGCGATTCGATTGTTGATCGAGTTCCGCCATCCGTCAAAAGCGAATATTTTGCGGTCAAAGAAGCAGTCTTTTCATATAATCGTTCCCCTAAAAAAGCAATCGTTTTAGGACCGGAGAAACAGGCAACCGGAATGGTTATGGGACTTGATCCGGTCTTTGGGATAGCCTTTATCAAGGCGCAACTGGCAGCAGGAGAGAATATTCCAAGCAAGGGGCAGGTTTTCTTAAGTATTAGGAATGAAGACAAACGGGTATTTTTAGGTATTGCCCGGCAATTAATTGAACTGGGATTTAAATTAACAGCACCTGATGATACAGCAGATATCTTGAACCGTAACGGTATCCCCTGCGAAACAGTCTATCGGCCAGGTGAAGGCCGTCCCAATATTATTGATAAGATTAAAAATAAAGAGATTCAGTGGGTTATCAATACTCCGTCCGAATTGTCGCCAAAACGGGATGAGGAAGCGGTTAGGATCGCTGCCAGGATGAGAGGAATTCCGGTGATCACAACGGTGTCAGGAGCCTCAGCTGCGGTCCAAGGCTTACAGAAATATATCAATGAGGGACTTAAATTAGTTCCACTTTATAACCACAAGTGAAGAAATTTACAAAATGGAGGTTGATTTCGAATGAAGAGGTCCAGAGGATTAGTCCTGTTATTAATTAGCATCATTTTAGCGACAGCTTTAACTGTAAGAGGTGCCGAACAAAAGGTTAATGTGATGGTGCTGTCAGGCAACACCGGTTTAGCGACTGTAAAAATGATGGAGCAAGCAGAGCAACAAAAGAGCCGGTATAACTTCCAGGTCTTTAATAATCCAAATTTGCTGTTGGGGAAGATTATTTCCGGTGAAGCAGATATCGCAGCACTTCCTACAAATACAGCTGCCATCTTATATAATCGGGGGGCAGAAATCCAATTGGCGTCAGTTATCGGTTGGGGTGTGATGTATTTTGTAGGCAGCGACGCGACAATCAAAAAATGGACAGACCTAAAAGGCAAAGGACTGGGAGTTACTGCAAAGGGAGCAGTACCCGATCTGGTGCTCCAATATTTATTAAAACAAAATGGAATTGATCCGGAAAAAGATGTTAAGTTAAATTATGTGGCCAGTCCGGTTGAGTTAGCGCAACTGGTTATTGCAGGCAAGATTGCACTTGCGGCGCTGCCGGAACCGTGGGTAACCGAAGTCCTGGTCCAGTCCCCAAAGAACAAGGTTCTATTGGATTTTCAACAAGAATGGGGTCGAATCCAAAAACAAAGTCCGCTCTATCCGCAATCATGTATTGTAGTTAATCGTAAATTAGTAGAACGCAATCCGTTATTGGTAAAAGAGTTTTTAAAAGAGTTGGAAAGTTCGATTGCTTGGATCCATCGTAATCCTAAACAAGGTGGAATCTTAGCTGAGAAATATGTCCAAGTATCACCGATTGCTATTGAAAAAGGATTACAAAGATGTAATTTAAAATATAGCTTGGGTTTTGAAGTTAAAGCAGAAGTTGATTCCTTTTTAAAGGTCTTAAATGAAGTGGATCCAGCGGCTACCGGAGGTAAACTGCCAGATGCGGCTTTCTATTATCAACCGTAATCTTATTTTTAGTAGTCTTGCGATTGTGCTCCTGATAATCGGTTGGCATTTTGCCGCTTTAAAGATAAATCATTCTTTGTTGTTGCCGGCTCCGGCAGCGGTATTTCGAGAGGTAGGACAATTAATAACCACCGGTGATTTTTGGAGGCACTTGGGAGCTACACTATGGCGAGGCCTAACCGGTTTTATGATCTCATTTTTACTGGGGTTAATTTTAGGTTATTTGAGTGGGAGGAGTGCAACGGTCAGGTCTTTTTTACGACCCTTGATTATTTTCATACGGAGTACTCCCTCGATGTCATTAATAATATTATCGCTGATCTGGTTTAAAGGTGAACTGGTCGCGATATTTGTGATCTTCTTGGTTGTATTCCCCATTATTATTCAGAACACTTCTGAAGGGATTTTAAATGTGTCCAATGATTTGAAGGAGTTATTTTTGGTCTATCGGATCAAGAAGCGACATCAAATTATGGCATTATATCTGCCCTCAATAGTACCTTATTTGGCAGCGGGGATTGCAACTGGGATGGGAATAATGTGGAAGATCCTGATTGCTGCTGAAGTTTTATCCTATCCCAGCTGGGGGATAGGAGTCCAGATGGATCTGGCCCGGGTTTATTTACAGACCGAAAAGGTGTTTGCATGGACGCTGGTAGTGATGACTATAGGAATAATCTTTGATTATTTATTGGATTATTTTTTAAGGAAGCCATTCCTTACCTGGAAGGGTGCCTCTGATGTATAAATTAGATAATGTATCTAAAAGTTATAATAGTTTGAATGTTTTAAAAAACTTTAGCGTTGATATACCTGAAGGTAAAATAACGGCAATTTTAGGGCCTTCAGGTTGTGGTAAAACTACAATCTTAAACCTTTTTGCCAAGCTCATCAATCCGGATCAGGGACAGGTTGATACTGCCACGAAGATCAGTTATCTCTTTCAGGAACCGCGATTAATACCATGGCTTTCAGTAAAAGATAATATTACATTGGTTTTGAAGGATCAGATTCAACCTGTTCAAAGAGATAATATCTTAAATCGAGTTGCAAAAGCAACTGCAATCAGTGCCTATCTTAATTATTACCCCCATCAGTTAAGTGGAGGAATTAAACAGCGGGTTGCAACCGCGCGGGCTTTTGCTTACCAGGCTCCATTACTGTTGATGGATGAACCGTTTAAGTCTTTGGATTTGAAGACCAGATTTAAGTTGATAAATGACTTTTACGATCTGTGGCAACAAGAACCGAATACAGTGATAATGGTAACCCATGATATTAAAGAAGCATTATACTTGGCTGATCAAGTGTTGATTTTGTCTGATAAAACTTCTGTAATTGTTGAACAACTAAATCTCGATCTTTCCAAAGAAGAACGGAACGACAATGAAATCCTGCAAACTATTGAAGAACGAATCTTTAAACTGATGTTATCCTGAAACAATTAACGATTGTCTTGATTATTAAAACTGTTAGCAAAATCGCTTGTTGCTAACAGTTTTTTTTATGCACATTTGCCAACGACTTGCCAGAAACTTACATTAGATTGACATCTCTTAATACTATTTAAGCCATTAAACAATTAAAATTAACAAACAAATAACAGCATTTTGGCATTAGAGTCATAAAATGTAAATAGAAATAATAAAAAGCTTACTTTAGTGAATTAAGAATAAATTAGGCGGAGTATCAAGATTGTGCAAAGGAGAGAAAAAAATGTGCGGAATAGTTGGCTGGATCAGTGGGGACATCAATCTCAAGAATGAAATAAAGGTATTGGAGCAAATGACCCGCAGTTTGATACCCAGAGGACCGGATGCCGAAGGATACTGGGTCACTGAAGAAGTTGCCCTTGGACATCGTCGTTTGATTGTAGTTGATCCTGAAGGTGGAAAACAACCGATGATCAAGCGCTATGGCGAGCGAGAGTACATCCTGGTTTATAACGGTGAACTTTATAATACAGAAGAGGTCCGTAAAAGTTTAATTGATAAGGGACACCAATTTAATTCATATTCAGATACAGAAGTTGTTTTAGAAGCGTTTATCGAATGGGGGCCCGATTGTGTTAATTATTTTAATGGCATTTTTGCCTTTGGTGTCTGGTGTGGGCATGATCACCGTTTGTTCCTGGCACGCGATCGAATGGGTGTAAAACCATTGTTTTATTCATTCAAAGACGGTAATCTGCTATTTGCTTCGGAGATCAAAGCCTTGCTGGCAAATCCATTAATTAAACCACAAGTTGATGTCGAAGGGTTGGCCGAGATTTTTGGACTGGGTCCGGCACGTACACCTGGAGCGGCTGTTTATCGGGATATTCGTGAGCTTCGGTCGGGGCACTGGTTGATGTATCAAGATAAAAATATCAAAATAAGCAGGTATTGGGTTTTGGAAAGCAAAGCACATGACGATAATTTGGAGACTACAATTGAGACAGTAAGACATTTAGTGATTGATTCGATCGAACGGCAGTTGATCTCGGATGTTCCGGTTGGTACATTTTTATCGGGGGGATTGGATTCAAGCATTATTTCAACAGTTGCCGCGCGAAAGTATCAGCGCGAAGGAAGGGAAACGTTAAAAACTTTTACAATTGATTATAATGATAATGAACGTTATTTTAAAGCCAATGATTATCAGCCAAATTCCGATAATCAATGGGCCAAAACGATGGCTGAATATTTAAAAACGAATCACATCTGGATTAAGCTTGATACGCCACAATTGGTTGGTGCTTTGTATCAAGCGGTATTAGCTAAAGATTTGCCGGGGATGGCCGATATCGATTCGTCATTATTGTTGTTCTGTCAACGGATTAAAAAAGAAGTAACGGTTGCCCTGTCGGGTGAATGTGCTGATGAAATATTTGGAGGTTATCCTTGGTTTCATCGACCGGAAGCCATAAATGCAAACACTTTTCCGTGGTCATTATCGGCAGAACTGCGCCAAAAAATTTTTTCACCGAAAACAGACATAAAAATTGATCTACGTGATTATATATATAGTAGGTATGAGACAACTCTAATCGAAGTTCCAAAATTACCCGGAGAAAGTCAAACAGAAACCAGAAGACGGGAGTTGTTCTACCTAAATCAGCATTGGTTTATGGCATTGCTGTTGGAGCGAAAAGATCGCATGAGTATGGCGACCGGTTTGGAGGTGAGAGTTCCGTTCTGTGATCATCGATTGGTAGAATATGTTTGGAATATTCCTTGGGAATGGAAAAATATCGGCAATCAGGAGAAAGGAATTTTAAGAAAAGCGTTGAATGATCTATTACCTTTAGAAGTTATCAACCGGAAAAAGAGCCCGTATCCAAAGACTCATCATCCGGATTACAGGACTATTGTGAGCGAAGAGTTAAAGAAGATTCTAAATGATAAGGCCAGTTATCTGGGGAACTTGATTGATAAAACCGTAGTTCTGGAACTATTGGAGCAAAGTAATGTAACAGCACCGTGGTTCGGACAATTGATGTCAGGTCCACAACTTCTGGCATACCTGCTCCAAATTGAATTCTGGATGAAAGAGTATCGGATTGAATTGGTATGACTAAGGATATTTCCAAAAGATTATTGTTAAATAAATGTAACAGAACTTCTTAAAAACCGGATTATTCAATAAAAATATGTATCATTTTTGTTAAAAAATGTTGACAACTGGGAAAATGTGCACTATAATTAAGTTAAGAGATTAATTGGAAAACTTATTAAATACTAGTTTCAAATTAGATAATATTGTTTTACGATCTCATGAAGTTTTAAAACAAGCAGATCGTTTTTTCTCCCCAAATAGTTAAAAAAATGTAAATATCACTTTAGTTTGTTGTATTTAATCATATAGAAAATTTAGGTGAATATAATATGACTAATCAAAGCAGGCAGAAACTTGGAGATATATTGGTTCAAACGGGTTTTATAACTCAGGAGCAGTTAGAAGATGCGTTAAAAGAACAGAAAACCTCCGGTGAAAGACTTGGAACAGTATTAGTAAGAAAGGATTACATACCAGAACAGCGACTGATTGAAGTATTAGAGTTTCAACTTGGGATACCGCATGTTGTATTGTCGAAAAGACAAATACCGCGGGAAGTAATAGATTTAGTGCCGGAAAATTTGGCAAAGAAGTATCGCGTTTTTCCGGTTGAACAATTAGGCGACCGGTTGGTTTTGGGGATGTTGGATCCCACTGATATATTTGCATTAGATGATTTGCGTTTAACGTTGAAGATGGAGATCCAGCCGGTTATTATTACTGAAGAAGATTTAAATCTGGCATTTAATCAATATTTTGGCATCGGTGAATCTTTAAAAGACATTGTTGAAGGTCTTGAAATTGAGATTGAAGAAGAAAAAGAAGATAATTCTGCTGTTGAAGCGGCAGTTGATGATGCGCCGATAGTTAAGTTAGTTAATTTGATTATTACCCAAGCCGTTAAAGAACGAGCAAGTGACATACATATTGAACCGACTGAACGGGAACTGGTTGTCAGATACAGGGTTGACGGGAAATTAAGGCAAGTAATGACATGTCCCGAGAATACTCAAGCTGCGATTATATCTCGTGTTAAAATTATTTCAAACATGAATATTGCCGAGAAAAGAATTCCGCAAGACGGACGCATACAAATGAGAGTTGATAAAATAGCGATTGATTTGCGTGTGTCGTCAGTCCCAACGGTTTTTGGCGAAAAGATTGTTATGCGGATACTTTATAAGAATAATATATTGGTAAAGATGGAAGCTTTGGGTTTTGACCCTGAAAACCTGGCCAGATTTAGAGAAGTATATCACCATCCGCATGGAATTATTTTAGTTACCGGACCAACCGGTAGTGGTAAATCGACAACGCTTAGTGCGGTTTTGAATGAGTTGAACTCGCCACAAGATAACATCATGACTGTTGAAGATCCGGTTGAGTATCAGATACCGGGAGTTAATCAGGTGCAAGTTAATACCAAAGCAGGGCTAACTTTTGCGGCGGCTCTGCGCTCGTTCTTACGTCAAGACCCAGATATCATAATGGTTGGAGAGATTCGTGACGGTGAGACAGCCCAGATTGCAACGCAAGCAGCGTTGACAGGTCATTTGGTCTTATCAACATTGCATACAAATGATGCGGCAAGTTCAATTACCCGTTTAATTGATATGGATATCGAACCTTTCTTGGTTGCATCAACGGTGATTGGAGTAGTTGCACAACGATTGGTCCGGGCGATTTGTCCCAACTGTAAAGAATCGTACTTGGTTACACCGGATGACACATATTATCAAGTTGTAAAAGAAACTTTGCCTGATTATCCGGAGGATAAGTTAGTATTTTACAAGGGTAAAGGGTGTCGTCAGTGTAATGAGACTGGATATGCAAAACGGTTGGCAATCCATGAAGTATTAACGGTTGATCGGCATTTGCGGTATCTGATCAGTAAAAACGTGCCTTCTAATGAAATAAAGACTGAAGCTGTTAAATCGGGAATGAGGACTCTTTTTCAGGATGGAATGATTAAAGCGTTGGCAGGAAAGACAACTTTAGAAGAGATTATTAGAGTGGCGTACACCAAAGAGTAAAAATGTAAGGAGATAATGATGCAAGTAGCAGATTTGCTTGGAATAGCAGTAAAGGAAAACGCTTCTGACTTACATATAACCGTTGGTAGACCTCCGATGTTACGGGTTTTTGGTGAGTTAAATCCGATTCCTGGATATGATACTTTAAATTCAGCTTCAACTCAGGGATTGTTGTTGCCTTTGTTAGATGAAAATCGGCGTAAGACATTGGCGGCTACTGGCCAAGTTGATTTTTCATACGGAGTGCAGGGGTTAGGACGTTTTCGGGTTAATATTTTTAAGCAACGTGGCGCATTGTCAGCAGCAATGCGGACAATTCCCAGCAGTATACCTTCAATAGATTTATTGGGTTTGCCTGAGGTTGTAAAAACTTTTACTGAAAAATCACGTGGCTTGGTTTTGATAACTGGTCCGACAGGAAGCGGGAAGACAACTTCGTTGGCAGCATTGCTTGATTTAATTAATCAAACGCGTAATTGTCATATTATTACATTAGAAGATCCGATTGAGTACTTACATGTACATAAGAAAGCTATTATTAATCAACGCGAAGTCGGAACGGATACTGATTCGTTTGCTAATGCATTAAGAGCTGCATTGCGCGAAGATCCGGATGTAATACTGGTTGGTGAGATGCGTGACTTTGAAACGATTCAGATCGCGATAACAGCGGCAGAAACAGGACACCTTGTTTTTGCAACATTGCATACCAATGATACTGTCCAAACAATCGATCGTATTATTGACGTTTTTCCACCTAACCAACAGCAACAGATCCGAACGCAATTATCGTTGGTTTTACATGCGGTAGTTTCACAGCAGTTATTGCCGCGGATAGATGTACCTGGACGTGTTTTAGCAACAGAGATTATGGTGGCAACCAGTGCAATTCGTAGTTTGATTCGTGAAGGGAAAACGCATCAAATCAGGACATCAATTCAGACTGGAGCTAAATTTGGAATGCATACTTTAGACGCTAACTTAAAACAACTTTATCAACAACGAAAAGTGAGTTTTCAAGAGGCGTTATTAAGAGCGGTGGATCAAGACGAATTCAAAAAATATAGTGAAGAAATTCGGGTCTAAGTATTGGAGGAACATCAATGCCAAGTTTTAATTATGTTGTAAAGGATCGTAGCGGCAGGACCAGTCAAGGAGTTATGGAAGCAGCGAGTATGGGTGAGGTTGCTACAAAGTTAAGGCAAGACAATTTATTTGTTGTTCAAATTAATCCGGTTGGACAGAGAAGTAGGAGTGTATCTAGAAAAGGTGACATTAATTCTGAAAAAAACCGCGGACGAGTGGCATTGAAAGATAAGTTGTTTTTTGTAAAACAATTTTATGTGATGCTTAAAGCGGGATTAGGAATGATTGTTTGTTTAAATAATTTATACGAACAAACTGAAAATAAATATTTACGGTATATCATTAGCGGAGTTCGGAATGATGTAGAAGGTGGTATGGCTTTAAGCGCAGCATTAGGGAAGTTTCCTAAGGTATTTGAAAAGCTTTTTATACATATGTTAGAAGCTGGTGAAGCTAGCGGCAAATTGGAAGTTAGTTTAGAACGTCTCCATGGTTATTATGAACAAGAGTACAATCTTCGTAAGAAAGTAATTGGAGCTTTAACATATCCTGCTATTATTGCAATTGTTGCTGTTGGTGTAGTTGTTGCATTAATGACGTTTGTTCTGCCGATTTTTGCAGATATTTTTACTTCATCAGGAGTTCAATTACCTTTCTTAACAAGAGCGTTATTAGCAACTAGTAATTTTATTCGACAATTTTGGTACATAATAGTATTGTTTATAGTTGCATTAGTATTTGGTTATAATTATACTGCGCAAAATCCTAAAGGACAAGAAGTTTTAGACAAGTTTTGGTTGGGTGTTCCAGTAATTGGAGATTTAATTCGGAAATTAGTTACTGCTAGGTTTTCAAGAACATTAGCGACTTTAATAGATAGTGGTGTTCCATTGCTACAAAGCTTAGAAATTGTTGGTAGAGCAGTAAGTAATGCTGTTATAGCGAAAGGCATTCAATCAGCTGCAATTGGTGTTAATCGGGGGACAGGGTTAGCGCAACCATTACAGGACAGTGGTATTTTTCCAACGATGGTTTCACAGATGATTACAATTGGTGAAGAAACAGGTGAATTAGGGCATATGCTTGATGAAGTAGCATCATATTACGATAAGGAGGTGGAATACGCGTTAGCAAGTCTTACATCAATGATTGAACCGGCAATCATTGTATTTCTAGGTGGTGTGGTTGGTTGTATTGTAGCAGCTATATTCATACCATTACTGGAAATGTCAACCGGTGGAACACTCTAATTAAAAAAAAGAAAATTTTAAGGAGGTCAAAAAATGTTTTTAAGAATGTTAAAGAAAAATGAAGGTTTTACATTAGTAGAGTTATTGATCGTAATTATCATTATTGGTATCTTAGCTGCATTAGCAGTTCCAAGATTTTTATTACAAAGACAA
>JAKPCT010000231.1 GCA_029553165.1 Bacillota bacterium | reverse complement strand
GGCCTGCCTCGAAAGATCTTCGGTTACAAAACGCCGGAAGAACTCTTTGATGCTGAATTGGATCTGATTTATGCTTTATGATTATTACAACAGATTTTTAAGGTTTAAAGGATTAGTTCAATTTGTTATTGCAATTTAGTTGCTATAATATTATAATATCTGGTAGAGTAAAATAGTTATTGACTAATAAGGGAGAATGATAGATTTGAAAACTAAGTTGCTAGTTGTGCTTACGGTTATTTGTATACTTTTGGCAAGCAGTTTAAGTTTTGCAGCTAAAAGGACCTATGATTATGAAGATGTCAATCAAAAAGCTTATGAATATGAGGATGTTGACTATGATTTTGAAGAGGAAGAAGAGTATTACGAAGATGAGACTTATGACGAAGATGAAACTTATGATGAAGAAGAGAACTACGACGAAGACGAGACTTATGACAAAGATGAAACTTATGATGAAGAAGAGAACTACGACGAAGACGAGGCTTATGACGAAGATGAAATCTATGATGAAGAAGAGAACTATGACGAAGACGAGAGTTATGAAGATGAAATCTATGATGATGACGATTATTACGATGAATCAGAGTATGATGAAGCTTGATTACTGATAATATTTTTTAATTGAAGGCAATGCTGTTGCAAAGTTAGAATTTGTAACAGCTTTTTTTATGCGGATTCTCCAAACTTTTCTTGCAGTATGGTACCTCTTAACCTGGTTTAGTTAAAAAGTTTACTTTTGTATTGGTATGGCTCTTTTAATATGAATGCTCTGGGTGTATAATTGAAGAATTTAAAGGATAAAGCATGGAGGAAATTATGATCGAGCAAGTTTTTAAATCAAAGCGGGCAATGGTTTTTTCAATTGCAATCCCGATAATGATTCAAAGTATTGTTCAACATGCAATGATACTTGTTGATCGGGCTTTTTTAGGAAATTTAGACTCGCGTTATTTGGCTGCGATTGGTAATGTAATGGTTCCGTATAATACTTCCGTCAATTTTTTTGCTTCATTAGCTACGGGTTTAACGGTTTTAGTCGCGCAAAATATTGGTGCCAAAAACTATGGACAAGCCAAACATTATAGTGAATCATCGTTTTTTTATTCTAGTCTGTTATCGATTGCGATGTTTTTCATCTGGTTAGTGGCAGCCAGGAATATCTTTGCTTTTTTTGGTGCTAAAGGACAGATTTTGGATGATGCTGTCAGCTATGTCCAGATCATCTCCGGATTTTTTGTTGTTTTTGGGATTGAGATCACAGTAGTGGCGACCCTTCAAGGGGTTGGGATTACTCGTCCGATAATGATCTTTGGAATTATAAAAAGTATGGTCAATGTTGTTTTAGACTGGTTACTGATCTTTGGTAAATGGGGTTTTCCGGCACTGGGATTGGAAGGCGCAGCGTTGGCTACTTTGATTGCCAATCTGGTCGGGACTATTGGTTTGGTGATTACAATTTTTGCATTTCGCAATCTTCCGTTCAAATTATCAAAACGTTCTTTAATTAAACCAAGATGGGAATATTTTCAAACAGTATTAAAAGTAGGACTTCCGAGTGGTATGGAAGGGTTGTTGTGGTTTGCCGGTTCACTGGCTTTGATCAAACTGTTAAACCAAATTGACGAGATGGCCATTGGTGTCTTTTCATTGGTGAATGGACTTCAAGTATTAGTTTTACTTCTTTATCAAGGATTTGCCAAGGCAACAATGACTCTGGTCGGGCAATATTGGGGAGAACAGCAGTTTATTGAGGCGCGGCGGATTGGATTATATTGTCAAAAACTAGCGTCATTAATTTGTATAATTTGGACCGGTATTTTTATGATCTTTCCCCGGTTTTTAGCAGATATTTTTACCAATGATCCCCAAGTAATCACCAGAGCAATCCCTTTGATTCGCTTATGTGGAATCCTGATTCATTTTCAAGCAGTAAATATTATTACCGGTCATGCAATCAGGGCTACAGGTGATACCAAATGGATGCTTTATTCGCAAATATTTGGAACTATCTTTGTGATTGGGATGTCATGGTGGATGATCTTTGGTTTTGCGCTGGGAATAGCCGGAATGTATTTAACACAGATTTTTGATGAGATTATCCGGGGCGGAATTAATTGTTACCGGTTCTATCTTAATAAAAAAGTAACCCCACAATCGCTGGTAACAAATACCATGAATTAATTACCGGGTGTTAAAATGAATTTATTGTAAAAATTATATTTTTTGAATTCTGTCTTAAAGGAAATTAACGGAATTGCCAGAATATCCAGAATATTAATGTTTATATTTGTTTATCTTAGTAAATAATGGGGGTTTCAAATTGTGAGACGGAATCTGAATTATTGTTGCTTGTTGATGCTGTTATTTTTACTTTTGTCCTCGGTGAGTTTTGGATTGGGTTCGGAACCATTATCATTGGCCAAGGCGTATAAAGTATTAGCGAAAGACAAAGGGAAAAATGGTTATATTATCGGTAAGTTTGGGGTTCTTCATACAATGACGAAGTCAATTGCAACTGAAGAGGTCCTAAAATAATGATGAAGATGTAAATGGTGATTTTACTGTTACTGTTAAATTGTTCTTGGAAAATCAGAAGAATAAAAAATTTGACCTTAACTTAAAACCACTTCCGGGTTCATCATTAATTTATAAATACACTGAAAATAAGCTCAATGCTAACCAGGAAGATTCTTATTGGATCTTACCTGTTCCTCCAGGGACATATCGACTGACTACTATTGCCGGGAAAGCGGTAATGCAGAAACACGGATATCATCCTTTACGGTTTGACTTGTTTAATGAACCGGTTTCCCGAATATTAAAGAAAGATATCAGCTTTGATGTCAAAGAAAAGCAAATTATTTACATTGGTGATTATAATGGGATTTTAAAGACTTATTTTGGTAAAGTAAGTATGAAAGTATATTATTTCAAACAATTCAATTTACAGCTGACAAATAATTTTGAAGCTGTAAAGAATAAACTGTTCGAAGCTGCGGACAGTAACCTTCAGGAAAAACTTGATTCTTTTGAAATTATTTCAGCATTATAATTAGACAATAAAATAGATTTGTTGGTTTTATTAAAATTTTGATGGCTTGATCGAGCCATCTTTTTTTGTAAAACAGAGTAAATATTATGCATTATATTCCACCTAAAGTAGTCTTTTAGTACTGTCGATAACATGATTAGGGAGTGGAAGTCGTTTGTTAAAACGGGGAGGGCTACAATGAATCATAATAAAGTTTTAGAGACCGTATTGACTCCATTTAAGATGGTTGCAAAACAGAAGATTTTCTTTCAAATACTGATAATAATTGCACTTTTATTATTGTTAGTTATTATTGAAGCTTTTATTGGAATCTTCTTCATTGGTAAAGTAGGAACTATTTCTGAAGATATTGTCACCAAAAGAAGTAGTTTTGCTCATATCTATGAAATCCAAAATTACCTAAATCAGTTGCAATTAAAGTATTATACCAATGTTGTTGATGGGAGTTCCAAGATTAAAGATGAATATGGAACTAACATTCGACCGGAAATTGATAAAAGAGTTGATTATTTGTTTAAATTCAAAGATGCTGAAAAATTATCAGAGTATGTGGCGGAAATTCATGAGATTATGGATTTAACTGTTGATGGAGCTAATTATAGGGAATTAGTAACAAAAATTGACGCTTTTAACACTTATATTAATGAATTGACTGAAGTGGCGAATAATAATATTACCGGTTCGTTACAAGATAGCAAAAAATATAGCGGCCGGGCGATTACAATCACCGTTTTTATCCTGATATTTGGGGCAGCGGTTGCCTCTTTAATTGGCTATGCAATCTCCCTCTTTATCGGAGAACCGTTAAGATCAATGGACACTGCTTCTAAAGCATTGGCAAATGGTGATTTATCCAGTAATATCGCAACTGATGGTTCGATTGAAGTAGTTGAAGTGGTAAACAATCTCAATAAAGCGATGGAAGCATTACGCAAGCTGGTTTCGGGAATCAATGAACAGTCAAGTATCTTAAATACAGCGAGTCAGGAGTTGAAAACTGTCTCTAATGAAACCGAGCGTTCTGCGGCAGAGGTTGCCAAAGCAATGGAAGAGTTGGCTAAAGCTTCGACAGAACAAGCGAATCAGGTTAACCAGGTAGCTGAAAGTGTCACTGCTTTGGGCGAACTGGTACGTAAAGTATCCAGCGAAGTAAAGAGCATCTCGCTTGAGTCGGAAACGGTTGCGCAGTCTGCAAAATTGGGACAAAAATGTACCAATGATGTAGCAGTCGAGATCAATAAGATCTATACTTCAACTAAAGAAGTTACTGAAGTAATTGATGAGTTAAATAATTTCTCGGAGAAGATCAGTCAATTTAGTTCTGTAATTGAGGGTATTGCCGAACAAACGACATTGTTAGCGTTGAATGCTTCAATTGAAGCAGCCCGTGCTGGTGAACACGGCAAAGGATTTGGTGTTGTTGCTTTGGAAACGGGGAAACTGGCGGAACAATCAAAACGGGCTGCGAAACAGATCGGTCAGTTAATTCATCAGATGAAAGTCCGTTCCGGTCAGGCAGTGATCTCGATCAACAACAGTATGACTACGGTTGAAACCGGCAAACAAATGGCGTCTGAAGCTTCGGTAACATTTAAAAATATCTTTGATCGACTTTCAGAAATCTTGAGTCGGATTGATTCGGTTGCTCAATCAGCGAAACAGATGGCCGAACGAAATGAGACGGTGATCTCTGCAGTTACAAACATTGCTGCGTTAAGTGAACAGAGTATGGCAAGTACCGAGGAAGTATCAGCTACTGCTGAAGAGCAGAGCGCTTCTGCGGAACAGGTTACAGCTTTGGCTGAAAATTTAGCGAATATTTCAGAGCGGCTTAGCGATTCAATTTCAGTTTTTGATATTGGTGAAAAAAATAAAAATATATTTGGCAGGATATAAGCTCATTTCAACTTCCACTTGGATTCCAAAAACCTCATGAATTGTTTCATGGGGTTTTTAATTTTAAAATAGAGTTGCCGATCGGTAAATTGAAAGAGTATAATCTTGATGAAAACGCAGTTTGGAGGTTAACAATGAACGAACTTACTAATGTAGCAATAATAGCGGCCAAAGAAGCAGGTACATATTTAAGAGTGAATTTTGAAAAGGCAATTGATCAGGTTAAAAAGAAAGCGGATCACAGTTTGGCTACCAATCTTGATCAGGAAGCGGAAGAGATGATCGTGAAGCGGATTCGTTCCCATTTTCCGGCACATGCGATCTTGGGTGAAGAACGGGGATTGGAAGGGCAATTAGGAGCAGCAAATGAATATCTATGGATTATTGATCCGCTTGACGGAACCCATAATTATATTCGGGGAATTGGAATCTTTGGGGTTTCAGTCGGACTGTTTTATAAAGAACATTTTATCAGTGGAGTAATTTATCTACCGTTAACTGATGAGCTTTATGTCGGTGAACGTGGGACCGGCGCCTATAAGAATGAGCAAAAAATCACGGTTTCCAAGACCAAAAGTTTAGCTGACAGTACTATTTCATTCGATTCTGACATTAAACGTAATCCTGATTTGAAGTTGAGTCTTTTTAAAGAAATCTCGCAGGCAGTGTTTAATGTCCGGATGCTTGGGTCTACTGTCAGAATCCTGTCCTATCTTGCCGAGGGTAAACTAGATGCTTCAATTGAACTGACCGACAGTGCCTGGGATTTTGCTGCCGGAGCTTGTATTCTGCAAGCGGCAGGCGGTACAATCACTGATTTGCAGGGTAATCCGATTACCTATCAGACTAAAGGGTATCTGGCATCCAATGGATTGCTCCATCAGGATCTTCAAGCACTGCTCAGCAAATAAACACTATGCTTTTTTGCGCATCAAAAATTTACTGATACTCAAGATTAGCCAACGTGGAGTAAATCTGATTGAAAAGACTAACAATTTGTTATATAATCCGGTAACGACAATCCGGCGTCCGCTTTGCAACGCTCGGTAACCAATACGGGCCACTTTATCAGGTTTCATAACCATTGTCGCAAAGATTCGGGTATTCAAAATCTCAGCTTTTGCTGCAAATTCGGTTGCGGTGGCTCCCGGACAGATTGCCGTTACAGTAACACCTGTACCTTCTAAATCTTTGCTAAGACTTTCAGAGAAACTTAGCACGTAAGCTTTTGAAGCGCAATAAATTGCATTGAGTGGTCCCGGTGCAAAGGAACCGGTTGAACCAAGATTAACAATTTTGCCAGTTCCCCGTGTGATCATGTCATTGATCAGTAACCTGGTAAGATGGGTCACTGCGATGATATTGACCTGAAGTAAACTTAAAGCGGCTTGGAGATCAATATTTTGAAATTCACCATAGATTTGGGTACCGGCATTATTAACTAAAATGTCAATTGTAATTGCTTTTTGCTTTAATTCCTGATAGATTTCGTCAGGTGCGGTCGGTAATGCCAAATCTTTACTGATTACCGTGATCTTAATCGGATATTTGGCTGAATATTCTGCGGCAAATTCAAGCAGTCTGTCTTGACGCCTTGCGATAAGTACTAAATTATACTGATTGCTGGCAAACAGCTTTGCCAGTTCGAAACCGATTCCACTTGAGGCACCGGTGATTAATACTGTTTGATTCATCGTCAAAACTCCTTTCCAAACAATACTTTAAATATATCTAAGTAAAGCCTCCGTTGCTAGGGCATTATACGCAAGAAAATTAACTTTTGGCGCAATTTAAAAGGTTAGGATGGCATTAATGAAATTCAACCGTTATCTGGCAATAGCTAAAGTTGGATTATTCCTAAATGGAATTGAAGACTATGGTATAACCGAAGACCAGCTGTTAAAAGTGGCAGATATTAACCCTCTGCTCTTTGAAGCACCCGATAACCGTCTTCCTTTGGAAAAAGTCAATTTATTATTTAATACTGCGGCTGACTTGACAAATGAACCACTGATTGGTTTAAAACAAGGACTCAGGTTAACCAGAGGTTTTTCGAATATCTTGGGTTATATCCTGATGAATTGCACCAATTTAGGTGAAGCGGCGTCCAAATATTGTTGTTACGAGAGGATTGTTGATTCTACTAACGAATACCGAATTGTTACTGATGGTAATAATTTGGTACTGGAATTGATTGAAGATGATGGGTGGGAGCGGATAGCAGGGACGGTGATTGATTTTAAGTTAGCGGGAATGGTTGCCTATGCTAAATTACTGACCGGTAAGCCATTTAAGGTAAAAGCGGTAAATCTGGTAAGACAGA
>JAKPCT010000221.1 GCA_029553165.1 Bacillota bacterium | reverse complement strand
GAGTAAATCCTAGTTAATCATTTCCTTTTTTTAACTTTTTCTTCGTTTTGAAGTGAAGGTTTGTTAAGTGTACCCTTTTTTCGCGATTTTGCTTACAAAATTTATTTTTTATGGGCTTGACATATTACCAGATTGCTTTAGCTTGATTTATTTAATTTAAATAAATTTCAGACACAGTTCTAATCTTACTGTCCAAAAATTTAATTGTTGCTTTTAGTCCAAACCTTTCCACGGCACTACTTTGGACTCACAAAACCTTAAGACTTTATCTAAAATAATCCCGGTAATTCCCATCACAATAATTCCCATATAAATAATGTCGGTCCGCAAAAAGCGGCTCGCATCAAGCACCATCCACCCGATACCGGTGACGGCGGCAACCATCTCTGCTGCCACCAGGGTACTGTATCCGGCGCCCATCGCCGTCCGCAGTCCGGTAAAGATATATGGCAGACAGGCCGGTAAGATAACATGCCAAAAAACCTGCCGGCGGTTGGCTCCCAAAGTATAGGCACCATTGATCAGATCCGCTCGGATACTTTTAACTCCTGACATTGCTGCTACATAAATCGGCGCCAATGTCGCCAAAAAAAGGAGCGTAATTTTTGATAGATCCTCAATCCCCAGCCAGACAATCAAAATAGTATAATAGGCTAACGGTGGCAAGGGACGATAAAATTCAACCAGTGGATCAAAGACTGCCCGCAGCTTACTGCTATACCCACAAACAAGCCCTAACGGAATCCCGGTTATTACCGCCAACAGAAACGCAATTCCCAGCCGGGCCATACTGTCAGTCAAATGCTTCAAGAGGGTATTACCTTTATAACCCTCGGTCAGGATCTCGCAGAAACTCTGCCACACTTTCGCCGGTGCCGGTATAAAAATATCGGAGATCAATTTACTTTTAGCAATCAGATACCAGCCTACTCCCAATACGGCAAAGGTAATCAGGGTAATTAAAGTCTCAACGGTCAACCTGCGTTTTAATGCCAAGTTAATCACTGTTTTTCCTGATTTGAGTTGTAGTACATTAAACGAAAACATCCTGACACTCCCTGTAATAATCAGAAAAGGCCAAGCCACACCTAAGAAGATCAATTCTTTCTTAAGCATCCGACTTGGCCTCCGGTTTTTCCGGTCAACCTAATTCCTAGTATTCTTATCTGTTTACTATATTTTATTGAAATTATAATACCATACCGGTTTAGCAATGTCAACCAAATTTCTTACGGAAAGCAAAAATCTGATCATTTCAGCTTCATTTTTTACAACTGACAAATCCTTGCCAGGTCTGAATCAGGATGGTTACCACAACGGCGGTAGTCATCATGATCAATTGAAAGCTGATATTTTTGGCGGAGTTCCTGCAGCCCTAATGCCAGACGGACATAGTATTCCAATGAAGCATTCTTCTGCCCCCGCAGATAGGAACCCGGACGCGGTACCCATACCGTATAGACGGTACTCACACCTTGACTTGCCAGGTCTTCGGCCTCAGCCAACACCGCCTGTAAGGCCTCAGCTTCATCTTGAAAACCATGGGGTTTAGCCAACTCGACACCGGCTACAATGCAGGTATTAACACGGCCGCGGCCAAAGATCTCGACGGCACGGACCATTCTCCGTTTCCATTCCTGATACCCCACCCAGCGGGCTTTACCGGAGCAGATCCACTCAAACAAACGTTCATTTAAGACCTCAATATCTGGGGTATAGCTCAACAACCCGGTTTCGCGATAAATCCGCTCCAGCTGTTTTTCAGTGAACGCGGTCGCAATCAATTGACTCGGAAACTTCGGCGTTGCAAAATTCTCACCAATAGCTTTGAGAATCTCAATGTAATAATCAACTTCGGCATCAAAGTCCTCTGCCCCATGAAAATCAGAGCCCGAGGTCAGACAGATCGCGGTAAAACGCCCCGGTTCTTTTAAAGCTTCCCTGACCGTCTCGGCCACATCCTCCGGTTTTAAACGCCCCGGCAGATTGATCTCCGTCTTCTGCCGTTTCAGATTATTGACAATATCACAAAACAAGCAACCTTGATTGTCTGTCCAAAAATGGCAGTAACGGCTGGGCATCAGATAGAGCCGTTGCGGGCGGGCGCTGGCAACATGACTCATCGGGATCCCGCTACTGGTAGTTAAATTGTAATAATCCGGTTTCGTCCAGTATTCGATCTCCTCCAGTTCAACACCGCCATCGGTTACCACCAACCGGCCATCCCGGAAATCAACGATATACGGATTTTGTTCCAACGGTGTCGGACTGGTAATTACGGAGGTTCCATCCCTCAATATTAATGCCTCGGGACGTTGCGTTAAAACACCGTCACGGGTACCGAAGATATGGGTCCCACCCAACTGGTGGATCGCCGGATCAACCTTGCTTAAAGCCTGTTTAGTATAATAAACTCCCCGCCGTTGCAGATCGGTTTTGAGCAAAAGCAGGCGGGGAAACTGGGGATACTTGGCGGCAACCTCTTCAAAACTCAACTCAGTTGCCTGTGGTTTTGGTACAATCGACATCATCATCCATCCTTCTGTATTTATTTTGCCAGACGATCCAAATGCTTAAAATACGGATGTCGGATCGCTTCTTCCTGACTTCGGGTATCAAAACGTTGATCAATCACTTCGAAAGGTTCGATCACCCATACGGCAGCCAGGTCCACATCACCAAGCTGCTCACGGATCTTGATATAATAATCACGGAACAGCAAGCCGCTGACGATGGCTTTAACCGGTTTTCCCTTAATCTGATAGCTCTCGCCACCGCTTCCGATCAGCGCCACCGCAACCGGACGATTGAACCAAATACTGTGGACCAGATTTTTATTGGTCTGTGACGATTCCAGTAATTCAAAATAAATTAACTGATTTGATTCATTTAATTGCAACGAATCTTTGACAACAACGTGCGGTGTTCCCAAAGCATCGGTCGTGGCGATCACTTTTACTGTATCTTTCTTGGTAAGCAGTTCAACCAACTCATTTGAAAATGTAATACTCATTGTTACCTCCAGCAATAATTTTAGAAACCCCAAAATCTATGATTTCATTCCCCAACGGGTAATTGTCCTGTCTTCAATCAGCTTGAAAAGGCCGTTTTCGACAATGATCCCGATCACAATCACAACAAACAGTCCGGCAAAGACCGAGGCAATCTCCAGTTGGTTCTTCTTTTCAAAGATGAACCAACCTAAGCCACCGGACCCCGAATTAACACCAAAGACCAGCTCCGAAGCGATCAAGGTCCGCCACGCAAATGCCCAACCAACCTTTAGTCCTGTCAGGATTTGGGGGAAAGCAGCCGGAATTAAAATCCTCCCGACAAACCCCAGTCCGCTCAGGCCATAGTTTTGACCAACCATTCTTAGGGTGCTGCCAACCCCGGTAAATCCGGAATAAACATTGAGAGCAATCGGCCAGGTCACAGCATGGATCAAGACAAAGACAATACTGGGCAGACCCAATCCAAACCAGAGTAACGCTAACGGTAACAAGGCAATTGCCGGTAAGGGATTGAACATGGCCGTCAATGTCTCTAACAGATCGGTCCCCAGCCGGCTCCTGATCGCCAAAATTGTCAGAATCGTTGCTACCGCGATCCCGCCACCATACCCAAGTAACAATACCCGCAGTGAGGCATCGATCTTCGCCAATAACTCCCCACTTAGGAACATCTGCGACAGCGCAACTGACATATCAAAGAATGTCGGTAACATTAAGGGGTTGTTTAACCGCGTTGCATACACCTGCCAAATGATTGCCAGCAATATAAGGATCAACAGTTTTCGAACTGCCCCGCAGTCCCATAGCTTCTCCCAGAACGAAAGGGGGCGTTGCTGATTGGTAAGCGACACCGGTTCCACTACTTCCCGTTCATATTCGGTACGCAACTCTGTCAATGTAAGGCTTTTTCCACGCATGATTTCCTCCGCTGTCTCCTGTCTCAGATCATATACTCGATTTGATCCTTAAATAAAATCCGGTGAATCCGGTCTCGTAACTCCTTATACTCCTGATTCCGGGAGTCTTCCAACCGATCCCAATCAATGTTCAGTTCCGCTTTGACTTGACCCGGATGAGGCGACAATAACACAATCCGCGTCCCCAGCAAAATCGCTTCATCAATTGAATGAGTCACAAAGACCAGGGTGAAATGCGAGCCACTCCACAGTTCCAACAACTCTTCCTGCATCTTCTGGCGGGTCAAGGCATCCAACGCCGCAAACGGTTCATCCATCAAGATTATTTTTGACCGCAGAGCCAGACACCGGGCGATCGCCACCCGCTGCTTCATTCCGCCTGATAGCGTATGCGGATAGGAGTGCGCAAATTTGATCAGATTTACTTTTCGCAAATAAAACTCGGCTTGATCCTTCGCTTCCTGCAATGGCATCCTCCGGCTGGTCGTTAAGGCAAAGACCACATTCTCCAATACCGTTTTCCAGGGAAGTAACTGCTCAAACTCTTGAAAAACCATCCCCCGGTCCGGCCCCGGTTTGACGATCTCCCGACCTTCAAGGCGAATTACCCCTTCCGTCGGTCGCAGATAACCCCCGATTGCTTTGAGTAAAGTCGACTTGCCACAACCAGACGGACCTAATAAGATCAGCCGCTCGGATTGGTAAGCTTGAAAATTAACACGATAAGTCGCCGTCACCAAATACTCTTTGGTCTTATACTGCAAAGTAACATCGTTGACATCTAAAAAAGGCGCGTCGATGATTGTATTTTGAGCAAGCGCCATCCTCAACTCCCCTTTTTGTGATGAATATCAGGGAAGAATAACTCTTTCCAGTTGGCCGGTTTGGTTTTAATCGAACCAATCTGATATAAGAAATCACTGAATTTGGTGATCCGCAATGGCGCTGAATCATAATTGATCTGCGGATTATTTAATTGGGCCAAGATATCGCTGACAGATTCATTGCTTTTCGAAGCCTTAATATATAACTCCGCCGCTTCGCGTTTATTATTTTTAATCCAGGCAATCGCTTCATCGATCGATTGCAAGACAACCTTGTTGAGCTTTGGATTATTATCATAAAACTTCTTAGTTGTCGAAAGGACATTCATCGTATGAGGTCCACCAAGGATCTCATAAGAATCAACAATCTTCCGCACTTTGGAATTCTCCAGTTCCTGAAAGCTAAATGGCGGGGTCGCAAAATGTGCAGTCACTTCCGACTTGCCAGATAATAAAGCAACCAATGCATCCGGATGCTTCAATGAAACTGTAAGCGAATCCAGTTTCGAAAAATTCTCATTGCCAAATTCCTGCGCTGCTGCCATCTGCAGGATAACCGCCTGGATCGAAACTTTAACCGCTGGAACAGCAATCCGGTCTTTCTCGGTAAAATCGCGAATTGATTTCACTTCCGGGTTGACCGTATTTAAATAGATCGGCGTATGGTCCAAAGCCGCCAATGCTTTAACAGCACCTTTGGACTTATCCCAGAGAGTGATAAATGGCGCCACACCGCCTGAGATGTAATCAACGCTTCCTGAAAGTAAGGCATCATTGGCTGAAGCACCACTCCCCAGAGTAACCCATGAGGTTTTCACTGCTCCCAGATTGGCCGCCTTCGCATTTTTCTCAATCAACCGTTGCTCTTCCACAACGATCAACGGTAAATATGCCAACCCGTATTGTTTAGCAATCCTGATCTCCTTCTCCTTAGCTACTACCGTGGCAAGCAATCCGGTAGTCAAGACAATTACCAATAAGAACGCTAATAGTGTTTTTTTCATAACTATCCCTCCTGAATTAATCGTTTAAGATTTATATTACATTCAATAATTTTAAAAAATAAAAAAGCTGAGCCAAACCCTTCCTATAAGGGTTGAGACTCAGCCTCCGGTTTTTCCGGTCAACCTCGTTCTAAACTATAAATTATATAATTAACGGGGGAATTTTCCTAATAAATCTAAATAAATAACTGTAACTTATTTCAACCTTACCTTCTCATTCTTTTCAATCTGGACGACTTTACCGTTTTGAATAATCAAAGTAACTGAACCATAAACTATCTCCGACAACAAACGTAATAATCGTTGCAGATCCTCATTTGATAATATGCTTTCTGTTTTATTGGTTTCATTATCCGGCACTATCACCAACTCCTCCACTCAAAATCTTTGACTAAACAACCCGAAGCCGATTACTTTTAGTTTGGGGTTCTGCAGTGGAATAAGTCCAGTCAAGCTGCTCCGAGATATTAACCTGAATCACAACATTATCCTGTTTGACAACCGTGATCGAACCGTTTTTAACATTATTAAGCGCCTGTAAGATTGTTTGTTCAAATACATTCCCGTTCAATTGTTTTTTCTTGTTAGCAATTGGCATTGTTCCTTCTCCTCCCTTTAGCACCCAATTAAATTATATGTATTCCAATTGGTTTAGTAGTATTTAAATTTAAAAAAATATCTGATTTTTAGATATAATACATCGGAGTCTCATTTTGATTTTTATATTCCTCAACCAGATCAGCCAGGGTAATCGAATCAACCGTCTGATTGATACAAGCATTGAGTTTATCCCACACATTTTTCTTAATACATTTTTGAAAGAAATTTTCTCCGGTTCCATCAGCCTCATTCTCATCAATAATCGAGAGACTGCCTTCCAAGACCCGAAGGATCGTTCCCACTTTAATATTTTGTGGTTCATCTCCCAATATATAACCACCCTGCGCTCCCTTGACGCTACGAATCAGACCAGCTTTACGCAGAATTGAAAAGACTTGTTCCAGATAATTATCAGAAATATTCTGACGTTCGGCAATGCTACACAATGAAACATGCTCTCCGTTAGAAAACACTGCCAAATCCAGCATTGCCCGTAAACCATATCTTCCTCGCGTTGATAGTTTCATTCCACACCCTCATTGTTTCCAAGTATTCCTATATAATTACTATGATTTTAACACGTTCACCCCTTGCTGTCAACAAAAAGCTGGGTTATTTTTAAATTAAATTTGAATCCGTTTTCTATTGGTCCACCGTTCCGGGCCTCCTTAAATCGTCCAAGGTTTCTCCTTCCTAATGGACAGGTAAAGTATCGGAACAGGAAAGGCCATCAGCTCATCGAGTTCTGCTTTAATTGGGAGCGTGATCAGAATCCAACAAGTTATATCTGCTATAGTAAAGATAAAAAAATTTTATATAATACTTTCAAAGAGCAGAATTTATAGAAATAATCTTCTCTCATATCTATCTCACCAGAGTAAACCTCTCTCTGATCAGGAAGGGCATTTAAAAACCGGTCATTTTTTACGGTCCAAATTAAGTCAAAAGGATCCCTGTTAATATGATATGATTCAAAAAATTGCCGGGTCTTATTTTGATAGGTTACAATCCTCTTCTTAAGGTCGACCGTCTTTTCCAACTCACCTGTTAGTCCATAATAGTAGACTTGATCCCCTTTTCTTGCAACGCCAAATCCTCTTGTCTTTCTCTGTGAGTCCACCTTGGAATTGCCCCCCAAAAGACCAAGGAGCAAGATAATAACTACGAACCAGATTGATTTTAACAGTTTTTGCCGTCTCATTTTTCCACCTGCCTACTTTAGATTTCCAAAGTCAACTAAGTATAATTCCATATCATGCACTACACCTAATACTTTTGGGGCTGATGTTGCAATTTGAAGATTTTCAAAATTTCTAACAAGGTTTACCGTATGCAATAATTTACCAAATCTCTTCAATTTCATCTCTTGTAGTGGTCAATAGTTTCACTTCCGGTGTCTTAGCAACTGAAACCGTAGTTACCGGTAATGACACCAATAATACCATAAGCAGTAATAATAGCACTTTTCGTAACATCATAGACCTCTTTCTAGATTTTACATATAATTTTTTAATGCGAATAGAAAAACCCTGCTATTCCATAACCAACATCTTTTCTGCCATTCCTATATTCAGTAATTATCATATCTCCAACCATTCTTTGGTTAGAAATCTTTCCTTGAAATTCAAAACTAATCTCTTCTTTTTCTCTAATTTGAACCCGTTCAAACGCTCTCGCATGGTGTGTTTCACTGGCGACATCTACACCAATGATTAATGTTTGATCTGTATTTGCAAAATTTTTTCATTTTGGGAATACCAGCCGACTTAGTATTTACTATTCTTCTTCAACCTCTTCCAGATCCGATTTGTATGTGCTTCCATTCCATTCCCAAGTCTCTTTTCCAATCACTATCGTTTTCCATGGTTGTGAACTGTCTTTAATATATAAGTCTTTTTGAGTGCCATCTTTTTCAATAACTATACCGGTTATACCAAAGTTAAACTTAATTTCAAGCTTACCATTGATCCGTTCCAGTAATATCATGACCATCGTTCCACTCGATCCGGTATAGTAGATATGATGTAAACCCGCTAACACTTCATCCTGTCCATCATTATTCAAATCTACTAAAGCTATCGGAACCCATACTTCATTAATAGACTCGGAATACATCTCTCTTATTCCTTCAAATTCATCCTTAAATATTTCAGCTATTTCTGCTCTTACGTCTTGATATTTTTCATATGAAAAGATTGGATATTTAATTTGTTCTTTTTTAGAATTAACTGAATCTGGAGTACTCTTAATTTTTTGAGAGTTAAGTACTACAAAAACTTCAGAATCAGAACCGTCTTCTGAAAACGATCGAAAGTAAACCAAACAATTTCCAATACTATAACTTATTTCATAATATACTTCTTCTTCTTCAGATTCAAACGTTTGAACAGTATATCTTTCTATTTTCCGTTTGCCAAGCACCGCCTGAATTTGGGAGAAGTTCATCCTAGCTCTTGCGCCGTTAATATTTACTGTCTTATCACAGTCAACATTGACAACTTCATTGTCGTCACTAAAAGAAAAGGTTAACCCCAATTCTTTATAATAATAGGCAATAATTAATCCCTCTGCACCTGTCTCAATCTCTTCATAACCATCACCTAATTCTTCAATCAACTGTGATTTGGTCATCAGCAAATATCTTTCAATATCACTTAAAATACCATCATTAATTTTCTCAGTATTTTGCGTTGTCCCTTTAGAATTTAAATTAACAAAAACGACACTACCAACAATAATTACCAATACCAATAATATATACTTCATATATTTTTTCAATAAGATCACTTCCATTGTAATGTTTAATTATAGATAATCTATGGATTGTATCCATTGTAGTTAACAACTTCACTTCCACAAGTACATTCAAATCATTTCAGGTATAATACTTCCTTCTTCTTTCCATCAATACTGATCCGTACCGGTCTAACCCACTCTTCGTATGGTTCATAGGTATAAATCCAATCCTCGATAATACTTCCAACACCCACCTTTCCTATTTTTCTTTTATTATTACCATTCAAGTCGATACGATAAAGATTATCTGATGCATAATAAATCTCATTATTATAAATTGTAAAAAAATTTGTAGTATCAGCAGTTATAGCTTTTTTACCGGTACCGTCTGCCCTAACCTTAAATATTTTACTATCATATTTCATCGTATAGTAAATCCAGTCATCATGATAGATCATGTGACTAAAATTACCCTTGATAATTTTAGTCCTCTTCTTCCCATCTAAGGTCAACTTTTTAATTGTATCGTTAGCCATACAGTAAATCGCATCATCAACAACATTGATCGCCCAACAGTTCTCGTCACAGATCAAATGCTTATTAGAACCATCTAAATTAATCCGGTAGAGTTTATTTTGATCACCACGATCCACGTAATAAATATAGTCATCAACAATACATGTAAATTCGCAGACAGCATCCGATATTTTTTCTAACTTTTTACCATCAATCCTAACCCGATATAAAGGGCTTTCTTTATAATTATCCGTTATTGCACAAAAATACACCCATCCTCCATAAACATTTAAACTTCTAAATTCACCTTCATAGATCTTTTCTTTCTTGCCATTTTTGAGGTTTTCCTTACATAAAACAACTTCCATTATGTCATCTCTTTTTAAAAGAGCTTTATAAAAGATATAGTCTCTGCTTTTGCCCGCTGAACCGTTAACTAAAATATTTCCCAAACTATTTCCTCTTTGACCTTCAGCTTGTATTGTTAAACTACAAACAATCAAGCTCAAGGTAACAATAATTGATATCAAAAAAACTATTGTTTTTTTCAAAACCTATCCCTCCACTTTAGTTAATTTTAAATTTTGGATCAAACTCCCAATGCCAATTTTCAAAATAATTATTTGCTCCATTATCCAATTGTGGTCTACCAGATGCTAAAATTGGTTTAAACCCAAATTTATGAGCATTTTTCTCCAGCCACTCCACTTCATATGATCCTGCTGGTACTCCATTTGGATAATCTTTAATTGAACGTTTATTAGCAACATTAAAATCAATTGCTAAACCCCAACCGTGGTTGCTAGTCCCTGGAGTTGCAGCATTACGACCATAAATTCTTTTACATTCCTTTTGCATCTCATACGAGCGATATCCTGAAATATCACCTG
>JAKPCT010000199.1 GCA_029553165.1 Bacillota bacterium | reverse complement strand
AAGTAATCTGGTCCAACGTATTTTAGAGTGCTACCTTGAAAAAGCGACATAACTACGCCAACGGTGAATTTTGAAAGTGGAGACTTATCCATGCTATAAACGCCTATATTCAAATCTGTTGCGCCTAAAGAATTGAAAAACGCACTTCCAACTACAACAAAAATAACAGGGGCCAAGAACAAAATAAAATAAGTTGACGGCCTGGAAAAGATTCTCTTAAGGTCAAATTTAATGTACTTCATCTGCAACTCACCTTAGAATTTATTCTTCTTATCATTCTTCTTATCAAAATTCGAACTTAACTGTCAAAGTGTGGGTCATAGTTCCATATATCTTCTCAACATTTGCAAAGTTATCGACACTTTTTAAGTTTGGAAGGAATGGACCGTAAACTGTGACGCCCATACCATAATTGAAAGTGTACATAATGTATGGAAAATCTCGATTGTCCAATGGTATTTGTAAGAATACCTTTATTAGTCCCAATAAGTTGAAATTGTAAGCACTATTGAAATGTCTGAAATCAACTTTTGTGAAATCATCTGCAGAACTTGATGCTCCAACAAAAATTTCAACACCTTCCAAATTTGCGCCTAAACTTCCACCAAATCCTATTATATTATCTTGCGTTTGGCCACCAATTTTGAAACTAATGAGTTTGGCAGACAAATCGTACGTTGCACCAACTGAACTGTATTTGAAACTAGAAAATGGCCAATAGTTTGCAACCGTGGTAAAAAACGTAAAACCACTGGTAATTGCGGATGATTGCCTTGGATTTGTATTAGACTCGAATGTATACAAAAATACCAAAGATTTAACAGTATCGATTTCTTCTCCTGCCTTGTCAGAAAAAGCAGTCATTATGGCACTTGGCTGCGATAGTGTAAGGCCATACCAATCTGCGTAACTAGTAGTGAAAGAAAACGAAAGGGCAAAAACCAAAAGAGACATGGTAATTAAAATATGCCTTAAATACCTTTGCAAACTTCTCATTAATAATCATCCTCCTCATTTAAAAAAATTCAGACTATCGACTATTTTTTATTATACCATATTATCACAAAATTAAGTTGGCAAAATATATCATCTTGAAATTTTGGCAGTATGTGATAAAATGTTTAAGCAAGATATCAGAAGTTTCTTCAAAATTCTTCAATAATTGATAGCTTAGGAGAGATGGCCGAGTGGTCGAAGGCGCTTGCCTGCTAAGCAAGTGTGGAGGTAACTCCACCGAGGGTTCGAATCCCTCTCTCTCCGCCAGTAGTTTTAGTTGAGTGAATCTGTAATTCAGT
>JAKPCT010000234.1 GCA_029553165.1 Bacillota bacterium | reverse complement strand
AGAAAAAATAACCCCTTTGAGGGGTAGTTTGTAAAACAAATGCGGTTGGTAGGCTTTTATTCAAAAAGTCTTGAGACTTGGCTAGTAGCACGCCCTTATAGGGCATGTGCAAACCACCCGTTTTACGGGTGGTCATGATTTGTTTGGAAAAGTAGTATCGGCTTGAAATTTAGGAAATATCAGGATATAATTTGGACGGGTTAATTAATTGAATTATAGTTTGTTATTTTAGTTTGTTAAATTATAGATTAAAGGAGTTTTGGTGATGGATTTAGTTAAGATTATTACCGCAGAGTTAGGGGTAAAAAGTTTTCAGGTAGAAAATACCGTCAAGTTGTTGGACGATGGAAATACGATCCCCTTTATTGCACGGTACCGGAAGGAAGCCACCGGTGAGCTGGATGAAGAACAGATCCGGACGATTGATGAACGGGTAAAGTATTTACGTAATTTAGAAACCCGGAAACAGGAGATTTTAAACTCCATAGAGGAGCAGGGTAAATTAACACCTGAATTAAGTTTAGCAATCAATCAGGCTGTGAAGCTTCAGGAGCTTGAAGACCTTTATCGTCCTTACAAGCAAAAGAAACGAACCAGGGCGATGATTGCCAAGGAACGTGGTTTAGAACCGTTAGCTGACCTTATTTGGGAGCAGCAGACTATTACCGGTAATATTGACGACTTGGTACTTCCATTTGTCAATCCGGAAGCGGGAGTGGAGACTGTTACTGATGTTTTGGCTGGTGCACGGGATATTATTGCCGAAAGGGTCTCGGATGACCCGGATTACCGGAAGGTGTTACGTGAGTATTTCTGGGAACAGGGGATCATCGCCTCAATGAAGCGGGAATCGACTAAATCTGATCCCGATCAGGAACTTGATGAATACCGGATGTATGCTGATTACCAAGAAGCGATCAATAAGATTCCACCGCATCGTGTTTTGGCTCTAAACCGCGGTGAAAACGAAGAGGCATTAAAAGTAACCTTGGAAGTCGATCATGAGGTGGCAATCGCAAAACTCAATGCTTTGATTGTAACTAATCGGCAGTCTGTTTTTACCTCGGAGTTAGAAGAGGCGATTGCAGATGGTTATAAACGCTTATTATTTCCTTCATTAGAACGGGAACTGCGGACAGCGCTAACGGAAACGGCCGAGGATCATGCCATTAAAATCTTTGGTGTGAACTTGCGTAACCTGATTCTCCAAGCTCCGGTTCAGGGCCAACGGGTTATGGGGATCGATCCGGGTTATCGGACGGGTTGTAAAGTAGCGGTGGTTGATGAGACCGGTAAACTATTGGAGACTGCTACGATTTATCCTCATCCTCCGCAAGAGCAACATAATGAGTCATTGGCGATATTAGGCAAATTAATTCAAAAACACGAAGTGAGCCTGATTGCCATTGGTAACGGGACGGCATCGCGCGAGACTGAAACATTGGTAGCGGAGTTAATCCACTTATTGGGTTCCAAGAAAACAGCGTTCTGTATTGTCAGTGAAGCGGGTGCTTCGGTCTATTCGGCTTCAAAGCTTGCCAAGGAAGAGTTTCCGGAGCTGGATGTTTCGATGCGGGGAGCGGTTTCGATTGCAAGACGGATTCAAGATCCGCTGGCGGAGTTGGTGAAGATTGACCCGAAGTCCATTGGTGTTGGTCTCTACCAGCATGATGTTAACCAAAAACAACTGTCGGAAGCATTAAGTGGTGTTGTTGAATCATGTGTTAACTATGTTGGAGTTGATCTGAATACGGCATCGCCTTCTTTGCTGCAATATGTGGCGGGATTACAGCCGGCAGTTGCCAAAAATATTGTGGCTTTTCGTGAAACGAATGGCAGGTTTAACAACCGGAAACAACTGTTGAAAGTGAAACGCCTTGGTGAACAAGCCTTTATCCAAGCAGCAGGGTTTTTAAAGATTGTTGATGGTGAAGAACCATTGGATTCTACCTGGGTCCACCCCGAGTCTTACGATGCAGCCCGAAATTTACTGCTGGAATTGGGGTTTGAGACCAAAGATATTCTCAATAAAGAAAAAGCACAGGAAATAAGAGCCAAATTGAGTAAGGTGGATATCGAAAAAACTGCAGAAAAATTAGGAATCGGTAAACCGACGTTAAAAGATATCATTGATGCGTTGGTCAAACCGGGGCGTGATCCCCGCGAGGATTTACCGAAACCGATCTTCCGGACTGATGTTTTAAAGATGGAGGATCTAAAACCGGGGATGATCTTGACCGGGACAGTCAGGAATGTAATTGATTTTGGTGCCTTTGTTGATATTGGTGTCAAGCAAGATGGATTGGTCCATCTTTCGGAGTTAAGCGACAGTTATGTGAAACATCCGACTGATGTGGTAGCGGTTGGTGATATTGTTGAGGTTCGGGTGCTTGAAGTTGATTTGCAGCGGAAACGGATTGCACTCTCAATGAAACAAGAAGGAAAGCCAAAAAATGTGCTTAAGAAGGAAGCTCCGCAAAAATCTGCGCAGACCAGGAAAGAAGTCAATCAGCTAGACTTGTTAAAATTAAAGGAGCATTTCAGCCGTAGATAAGGTGGATATGACATTGTCACCCCTCTTTGTAATGGAACATAAACTGAATTGATTCCAGAAAAGAGGGGTAGTAATGATTCAGTTTTTAGAGCAGTTTGACATTATTATTGTTGGAATAATATGTAGTTTGGCTGCCGGTTTATTAACCGGTGTCGGAGCATTGCCCGTTTTTTTTAAGCGAGATATCTCGCGGAAGTTGTTGGACAGTTTTCTTGGTTTTGCGGCTGGAGTGATGTTGGCAGCTACTTCATTCAGTCTGATTGTTCCGGCGATCGAAGCAGGTGGCGGCGGTGTTTATGGTGCGTTAATCACTTTGATCGGAATTGTAATTGGGGGCGTTTTTGTCGATGTGATTGACCGCTGTTTTCCGGATACCAACCTTTATTTGGGGCCAAGTAAAAACCATTCGAATTTAAGAAAGATTTGGTTATTTACATTAGCAATCACCATTCATAACTTTCCGGAAGGTTTGGCGGTAGGTGTCGGATTTGGGAGTGGCAGTATTGCTAACGGTCTTAGTCTGGCAATTGCGATCGGATTGCAGAATATTCCTGAAGGGTTAGCGGTTGCTCTCCCGTTTTTGTGCGAGGGATTTCCGGTAGGAAAGGCATTTTTAATTGCATTGTTAACCGGATTGGTGGAACCGCTTGGCGGACTGCTTGGGGTTGGACTGGTCAATCTTGCCAGACCGTTATTGCCATTGGGGCTTTCCTTTGCAGCCGGGGCAATGCTGTTTGTAATCAGCCATGAGATTATACCCGAAACTCATAAGGAAGAGAGTTCTAAACTGACAACGCATTCGCTGATTATTGGCTTTGTGATTATGATGTTTCTGGATAATGTTTTAGGGTGAAATTGTTAACATAGATTTCTTAACTTCGTTATTGGGGACGAAGTGTCCGTCCCCAACCCTTCGTTAACTCCTTGCGTAGTTTAATCTCTCATAGCCTTCCGAAATTTTAAGTATTTAGATCGAAGTTATTGAATTAATTGATGCTGGCGGCAGTTTTCAATTATTATTCGGGCAGCTTCTTCAGGAGTGTCAACAACTTGGAATAAATTGAGATCATTTTGGCTGATACAGCCTTCACCGACCATCTTTGCCTGCATCCAATCGATCAGACCTTTCCAGTAGTTAGCATCGTACAAAACGATCGGGAAATGATCGATTTTGTCAGTTTGGACCAGGGTTAGTGCTTCAAATAACTCATCCATAGTGCCATAACCACCAGGGACGATGATGAAGGCTGATGAGTATTTGATTAACATTAATTTACGGACAAAGAAATAGCGAAACTTCAAAGCGATAGTCTGGTAGTCATTCGGGATTGGCTCCATTGGCAGTTGGATTGAGCAACCGACCGAAGTCCCGTTGACTTCAAAAGCACCACGGTTAGCAGCTTCCATAATCCCGGGGCCACCGCCGGAGATCACAGCCAGCCCTGCCGTTGCCAGGAGATTAGCCATCTTTACTGTTGCCTGGTAATAGTGATTTGCTTCGTCCAATCGGGCCGAGCCGAAGATTGATACTGCCGGCCCGATCTTTGAGAGCGCATCAAAACCTTCAACGATCTCCCCTTGGATTCTCAATACCCGCCACGGATCCTGTGTTGTAAAATCCACCAATGGCGGACAAGGAGACTGCAGTAACTCTTTGTCTTCATTATCGTACCAGTCTTTAGGTGGTCTTAATTGGATCATAACATCACTCCATTATTACAGCTAAATCAGTAAAACATTTATTAGTTTACCATGAAAGAATGAAATTAAACTTGGTAATTTGTTTTTTAGTTTCTTGTGAAAGTGTTTTAAAATACTTTAGCAGTAGCTTATAATGTTGAAAACAGTAGCAGATGTTGCTGAATATCATGCAGGATTTAGATGCGCTTATAAAAGAAGACAGGCTTTTTCCTAAAAAGTATTGATAAATGTATTAAACCCGATTTGGTTAATTAAAACCAGTATAATATTTAATATTTATGCACAAATTGAAGCTTGGAGGTGAAAAACTGATGCCTAAAAAGAAAAATCAAAACAATGATAGTGTAGCGAAGAATGCAAAAGAAGAATTAAAGTGGGAAACAGCGCGGGAATTAGGATTGGATGATGACCTGCAAGCCGGTGGCGACGAACTTTCAGTACGTGAAGCCGGAAAGATCGGGGGTAATATGGTTAAGAAATTAGTTGCTAAAGGTGAGGAAGCCTTAGTAGAGGAAAATGAGGAAGAATAGATAATTACAATAGAAAAAGCTGGTGCAAATTACTTTGCAACAGCTTTTTTGTATGTATTTTATATTTTTTTGTTGAGGATTGATTCTGAAGTTCGCTTGCTACCGGAAAATGTTTCTTTAAGAATTGCTCGACCTTTTCCAGCTTGGATTTTTCTATTTTGATCTTAAACTCTTTTTGCGGAGAAGCGGTTAAGAACAGAGTATCATCTTCCCAACGATAGCTTTCAAATTTATTCCAGGGAATATATTTAAAAATTCAAGATGATACCTTCTTTTGAGATCAGTGTATTTTCCAGATATGCTTCGGCGATTAGCGCCGCATGCTAAAGAGAATGAGTGAGCTGATTCGCTCAAAAAATAGGTTAAACCTTGCTTAAAAGTAATTGTAGAGATTAAAATGATAATCATTGGTGCAAAAGAAAAAGAACCGACTAATAACATTAAGATTTTGAATTCATTAGGGATGATTATTACTTCTGATTTATCTGATTAGGTTATTTCCTTCCCAAATTTTAAACCAATTTTAATAATTTCAAAAGACAGCATTTTCCTATTCCTCCTTCTTAAAAATAATAGCTAATAAAAGAACATTTAAATCTAACTTGTCATCTGCAAGGGTTTTTTAGAGAAATATCCAATGTTATAATTTAAATAATTTATTACAGTAAACATTTTAACATAATATTCCTTGGTAATTAATTATAATTTTCTTAAAAACAGTAAAGGAGCGCCAATGGATAATTTTAAAAACTTTGATCATGATCCGCAATATCAGCAAGCGAAAGCCGAAGGTGGGGGAGCTTGTTTTGACTTAGCTCTCAAATTAGCCGCTGCTGAGTACCATCATCCGGAATGTGAAGCAGTTGCCGCCAGTGATCTCAAACGCAGTTTTTGCTTTCATCATAATCAAAGAGCGGATACGGCGGTCTTACTGATCCATGGTTGGACTGGATGTCCGTTTGAGATGAATGAACTGGGACAGTATCTTTATCAAAAAGGGTCGAATGTTTTTGGCGTACGGTTAGCGGGACATGGAACTAATGTGCAAGACTTTGCCAAGTACGGGCGGGAGGATTGGAAAGCTTCTGTTGTAGACGGGTTGAAGATCGTTTCGTTGTTAGGTGAGCAAGTAATTGTTGTCGGTGAAAGTATGGGGGCTTCGTTAGCGACTTTAATTGCCGTGGAGTATTCTGCATTGATCGCCAAATTGGTATTATGTGCTCCTTGTTTTCGAATCCGGGACTGGAAAGCGGAATTTGCCACTTTCAAATTGGTACAACGGTTGATTCCCGAAGTTGATTTTGGAGAATCACCGGAACAAGTTAGAGGTTACTGGTATTCTAAGGTTCCAATTGGTGGAGTCGCTGAATTAATCAGAGTGGTCAGGCAAGCCCGTAAAACCGGATCGAAGATCAAAACCCCGATATTAGTGATTCAGTCATTAACAGACAAGATGGTTAAACCTGAAGGAGCCGTGGCTTATTACCGGAGTTTAAAACAACTGTCAGAGTCAGAAAAACATTTAAAAATCTTTGAAGACGGTCATCATAATTTGACGAGTGTTCTTAACCCTCACAAAGATGATGTTTTTAGGTGGATTGGCGAATTTATATCAGGATAGATGAGATGGAGGTTATTGATGTTACAAGTATCTGTTGCCGAGTATCAGGAACGACTACGCAAGTTACAACAGCTTTTAGCCGAAAAGCAGATTGATCTGTTGATTTTGGAACGAAATTCCGATTTATATTACTATAGCGGTTCGGTTGCGCCGTTATACGTATTTGTTCCTAACCATGGCGAGATGGTGGCTGTAACCCGGAAGGCGGGGACCAGATTTGTTCAGGATGCGCCCTGGGTGAAACTGGAGTTGTTCTATAATACTGCTGATTTGAAAGAGATCATCAGAAAATATCACTTGAATGAGGCTGTAAAGATCGGTTTTGCCCTGGAGAATACAGCTTATGTAACTGTTAATCGTCTATTGCAACTGTTCAATCAGGCTCAACCTGTGGATCTGACTTGGGATCTGCATTACTTAAGGATGATCAAATCCGCTACCGAGCTTGAAATCTTGCGGCAAGCCGGAAAGATTATGGCGCAACTCCCAGCGGTGATCAAGGAGAACTTTAAGCCGGGAATGACCGAACTGGAGTTGAGTGCGCTTATCGAAAACTTCATGCGGCTCAATGGTTATTGCGGATTATCAAGATGCCGTCGTAATGAGATTGAGATGATTCCCGGGGTCAGTTCGGCTGGGGAAAATGCCTTGGCCGGAACGAAATTTGATGGTATTTGCGCTGGGATTGGATTGTCTCCGGCAGTTCCCTACGGAGCCAGTACCAAAGTGATTGAACGCGGTGAGCCGGTGATTCTCGATTATGCTTTTAATTTTAACGGTTATCATCTTGATCAAACCCGGATGTTTTGCTGGGGACAACCAACCGAAACGGTTACTCAAGCCTTTAAGGCAATGTTGCAGGTTGAGGAGTTGATTATTAGCGAGTTAAAACCAGGTCAAAGCTGGAGTGTACCATATGAGAAGGCGCTTCAACTGGTGGACAGGCTTGGTTTTAGTAAGGGATTTATGGGTTTAGGGAGTGAAAAGGTACGTTTTGTTGGCCATGGCGTTGGTTTAGAACTTGATGAGCCGCCTTATTTGGCGCCGAAGATGGACTTCCCGTTGGCTGCGCAGATGGTGGTTGCGGTTGAACCCAAGGTCGCGCTTGAAGGTGTTGGTGTGATTGGGAATGAAGATACTTTAATTATTAACGAATCCGGTTGCGAGTTATTAACAACTGCTCCGTCGGAGATGATCATCATTGATTGAGGGAAAAATTGGTGCCGCTATTAAGGAGTAAGAATTCAGAATCCAGTAACAATAAAAAATATTTGAATCTGATGATTACTGGATTCCTTATTTAGGAGGGAAACAGATGCGTTACCGTTCATTTGGTCGAACTGGAATCGAATTATCAGTGTTAGGATTTGGGGCGATGCGGTTGCCGTTTGAGAATGAAGCCGAATCAGTCCGTGTCATTCAACATGCCTTCCAGTCAGGAATCAATTATATTGATACCGCTCCTTACTATGGAGACGGGTTGAGCGAGCCGATCGTCGGTAAGGCGTTAAAAGGCTGGCGCGATCGAGTCTATGTATCAACCAAGAATCCAATCGAAGATGCCAGCGGTGTCAATTTTCGGCGTCGTTTGGAGAAATCATTGAAAAACCTGGATGTTAATTATATTGACTTTTATCATATGTGGGGAATCAATTGGGAGACGTTTACCGAGCGGATCATCAAACCAAATGGACCATTGGCTGAAGCTAAGCGGGCGAAGGCTGAAGGTCTGATCCGTCATATTTCATTCTCATTTCACGGGAAGCCTGAGGAATTGATTAAACTGATTGATACCGGAGAATTTGAGTCGGTACTTTGCCAGTATAACTTATTGGACCGGAGTAATGAAGCAGCGATTGCCCATGCCCAAAAATGCGGATTGGGTGTAATTGTAATGGGTCCGGTTGGTGGGGGGCGTCTGGGAATCACTTCCCCGGTTATTCAAGGGTTGATTCCCGGAGGAGTTAAATCTTCGCCTGAGATTGCGCTGCGTTTTGTCTTGGCCAACCCAGGGGTCAATATAGCTTTGTCCGGTATGGAAAATATTAAGATGGTTGATGAAAATGTTGCAGTTGCTTCGCGGGAGGAACCGCTTAGCGAAGCAGAGCAGGCTAAAATCATTGAATCAATGGAGCAGCATCGTAAGTTAGCCGATCTCTATTGTACTGGATGTCAGTATTGCATGCCTTGTCCCAACGGAGTTAATATTCCGGAAAACTTCACTTATATGAATTACCATCGGGTTTATGGATTGACCGAATATTCACGGGAGCAATATCGGAAATTAGGAACTCCGGAGCAGAAATGGGTGGAAGGGAAGAAAGCGGTTGATTGTATTGAGTGTGGGCAATGTGAATCCAAATGCCCGCAAAAGATATCGATTATGAAACAGTTAAAAGAAGTTCACCGGGAACTGGGAATCTGAAAACAAGAGTTAAAAGTGGGTATTATTTCTTAATCTCCCCAATATATTTTAAAAAGGAGGGGAGAGAAGATGCAAAGTTTAGAGGTTAAACAGATTGGACTCATCTCGGTTTTTAAGTTTAGTTTTGTTGTCGGAGTTATTTTAGGATTGATAGCCACGGTTGTGCTTCTCTTGTCCGGGATTTCGATTAAGCAATTGGGATTAGAAACAGGAGTTTTTTCAATTAACGGCGGGCCGTTACAGGTAGGCGCAAGTCTGGTCGGCGCCATTATCGCCAGTTTGGCATATGGGTTGATCGGAGGTATTGTTGGTTTGTTTATCGCGTTTCTATATAACGTATTTGCTTCGATTACCGGCGGGATTATAATTAGGGTAAAAGAGGAATGATTAAAACCAAAATAACTCTTAAAGGGTAGGACTTAGTTTGGATTGATTAGTTCTTGGGGTAGAGCTATTTTTCTTCTGAACCAGGGTACTGTGTCTCGGGCAGGAGTTCTTTGCCGAAATAAATTATCAATAGGATGGTTAATAAGGAAAACAGGCAATCAGTAATTAAAAATCCCAATGCTTCACTCCAGGAATAGCTCTTAACCTGCGAGATTCCAAAACGTGAAATCAATCCGGTAATTCCTAACCAGATGTAAAGTCCGCCTAATAAACCTTTAAAGATATAGTGTTTTTTTCCAGTCAACCTTAAGACATAGAAGATGATAATTCCTAAAAACGAAGCCAGAGCGGCATCGGCGAAAAAACCAACAATAATCCCATTTACAGTAAGAGTGGAAATTTGACTGATAAATACGGAAGCTGCTAATTGCCAATAGATGTGAGTCTTGATTCCGGACAGAAAGAAACAGACACTTACACAATTTTTGATTAAGGTTGCCACAAAGCCTGAAAAAGCAGCGACAGTCAGATCGTCATTAAAGATCTTGATCATCAAAATACCCCTTAGATTTTTTCAATCATCGAAGATTACTTACTTTAATATAATTGGTGATTAGAATCAAAAGTATACATTAGTTATAATTTTACTATTGAGCAAAAATAAAAAAAGAGCTTTATCAGCTCTTTTTTTTATATAAAATTGGTGCCCAGGACCGGACTTGAACCGGTACGGTTGCCCATACGCCCCTCAAACGTACGCGTCTGCCAGTTCCGCCACCTGGGCAAAATTGATTACTTATTTGATTGAACTATTTAACGAACATTTATTATTATACGGTGGGTTAATTATCTTGTCAATTGTTTTTTGATTAAATTTTTATTTGCAGTTCCAGGGGTTATACACGGATTTTAACACTCAATGATTAATTTGGAAAACGCTTTTAATTTATAAAATGTTTTTGCAGGATAATAATACCGTAAAATCGAATTAGGAAATTTGGTTTATGCAAATTTGCAGCGTTGATTATTCTTTTTTGACTGGTCGAATAAAATATTGGTTATTTAAATTGAAACTAAGGAGATTGGTATGAAAGAAGTAGCTTTATTTCCAAATTTATATTTACCGCAAGACTATTCAGGAACTCTGTCACTGCGTGAAACGGAGATCGCAATTAAAGAGATTAAGGATTTCTTTGAAAGAGCTTTGGCTAAAGAACTCAACCTGACACGGGTATCAGCGCCGTTGTTTGTAACGCCGCGATCGGGCTTAAATGATAATTTGAACGGAGTTGAACGTCCGGTTACCTTTGGAGTCCAGTCGCTCAATGATGAAGAATGTGAGATTGTTCATTCTTTAGCGAAATGGAAGCGTATGGCGTTAGCCCGGTACGGTTTTAAGGTCAATGAAGGATTATATACCGATATGAATGCGATTCGCCGTGATGAAGAGGTTGATAATCTTCATTCGATTTATGTTGATCAATGGGATTGGGAGAAGGTAATCACTAAAGAAGCAAGGACTTTGGAGACTTTGAAGGCTATTGTCAAGCAGATTTACCAAGTCTTTAAAGCAACTGAAAAGCATATTAATCAATGTTATCCCAAGATCAAAGGGACACTACCGGAAGAGATCCATTTTATTACTTCGCAAGAATTGGAAGACCTTTACCCGGAACTGACTCCAAAGGAACGGGAGAACCGGATTGCCAAGGAGCATGGCGCGGTCTTTGTGATGCAAATCGGTGGTGAACTTAAGTCCGGAATTAAACATGACGGACGGGCGCCGGATTATGATGACTGGAAGTTAAACGGTGACATTCTGTTCTGGTATCCACTGTTAGAAAGAGCGTTTGAAGTGTCATCAATGGGGATCAGAGTGGATGAGACAGCGTTGTTACAACAGTTGAAACTGGCAAAGTGTGAAGAGCGGATTGAACTGCAATTCCATCGGGATTTACTTGCTGGAAAACTTCCTTATACAGTCGGCGGTGGGATTGGTCAGTCGCGAATCTGTATGTTTTTCCTCAAAAAAGCACATATTGGTGAGGTACAGTCTTCAGTGTGGCCGGATGAGATGATCAGATTATGTGAAACAGCAAATATTGTTCTGTTATAAAGCGGGAGGTTAATGATGGTGAAGAACACTACGATCAGGCAATTATTTAAAGATCCAACTACTTATATTAATAAAGAGATTACTGTTTCGGGATGGGTTAGAACCGTCCGTGACTCGAAAACCTTTGGATTCATTGAGTTAAATGATGGTTCATTCTTCAAAAATCTACAGATTGTCTTTGATGATACCCTTGCTAACTTTGCAACCGTTGCTAAACTTGGTGTTGGTGCGGCGATTGTGGTTACCGGCGATCTGGTTGAAAGTCCTGGGGCAAAACAGCCGTTTGAGTTGAAAGCAAAACAGATTATGATTGAAGGAGATTGCCCTCCGGAATATCCGTTGCAAAAGAAGCGTCATTCATTTGAATTTTTAAGAACGATTGCCCATTTGAGGCCACGGACCAATACCTTTTCGGCAGTGTTTCGAATTCGTTCGTTAGCCTCTTATGCAATCCATAAGTTTTTCCAAGAACGAAACTTTGTTTATGTGCATACCCCGATCATCACCGGCAGTGACTGTGAGGGTGCCGGCGAGATGTTCCGGGTTACTACTTTGGACTTAAATAATTTACCAAGAACGGAAGATGGCCAACTTGATTTTAAAGAGGATTTCTTTGGCCGGGAGACCAACCTTACGGTGAGCGGGCAGTTGGAAGTTGAAACTTACTGTATGGCGTTTCGTAATGTTTATACCTTTGGTCCAACTTTTAGAGCTGAAAACTCCAATACAGCGCGGCATGCCGCTGAGTTTTGGATGATTGAGCCGGAGATGGCCTTTGCTGATCTCCAAGACGATATGATGCTGGCTGAAGAGATGCTTAAATATCTGATCAACTTCTGTATGGAACAGGCTCCGGAGGAGATGGAGTTCTTTAATAATTTTGTTGACAAGACACTGTTTGAACGGTTAAACAATGTTGTAAATTCCGAATTTGGTCATGTTACTTATACCGAAGCAATTGAGCTCCTCAAAAAAGCCGGGAACATCTTTGAATATCCGGTTGAATGGGGTAAAGATCTCCAGACAGAGCATGAACGTTATCTGACGGAGCAAATCTTTAAAAAACCGGTGTTTGTAACTGATTATCCTAAGGATATTAAAGCATTTTATATGCGACAGAATGATGATCAAAAGACGGTTGCGGCGATGGACTTATTGGTCCCGGGTGTTGGTGAGATTATTGGTGGCAGCCAACGTGAGGAACGCCTGGACCTACTTGAAAATCGCATGAAGGAACTTAAATTAAATCCGGAAGATTACTGGTGGTACTTAGACCTTCGCAAATACGGCGGGACCAAACATGCCGGTTATGGACTTGGATTCGAACGGGCAATCATGTATCTGACAGGAATGGCTAATATTCGTGATGTAATCGCCTTCCCGAGGACAGTAAAGTCAGCTGAATTCTGATGATTTTCTAAAGAGGTATTTGGCAGATTGTTATCAAATGCCTCTTTTATTTTATTGAACAAGTGATAATTAAGTATGGGGTCTACAATCAAATACGAATACCAATAATTTATATAATTGATTAAAAATAACAATAGATAAACTTTTATCAACTTTAGTAGGATATTTTAATCTTTAGGAAGAATTATTATTGAAAGGGAATTTTTTAAATCAGTATTCTTATTAAAGGGAAGGGGCTGTTTTACGGATGCAAAAACCTTCTTTTTGGGACAAGCTGAAGTATAATTTTGATAATATTATGGCGAAAGGTACAATTGCCCTGATTGGATGGTTGGCAATTTTATCAATTTTGCTGATTTTGATTGTATCATTATTTGTGTTAATTACCAATGCTGCTCCTGGGACCAGTTTTCTTGAGTTATTGTGGATGAGTTTACTGCGGACCTTAGACCCAGGGACAATGGGCGGCGATCAAGGCAGTTTTCTGTTTTTATTGGCAATGTTGGTGATCACTTTAGGTGGTATCTTTATCATTAGTATGTTAATCGGTTTAATTACTACCGGTATTGAAAATAAAATTGAGACTTTGCGAAAAGGAAGATCACGGGTATTAGAAGAGAATCATACAGTCATCCTTGGTTGGTCGGAACGGGTTTTTACCATCATTTCAGAACTGGTGATTGCCAATAGCAATCAAAAAAATCCCTGTATTGTTATTATGGGTGATAAAGATAAAGTTGAGATGGAAGATGAAATCCGGACCAGAATCGGTTCAACGGATAACACCAAAGTAGTCTGTCGTCAAGGAAATCCGGTTGATTTGAATGATTTGGAGATAGTGAATCTGGATACATGTAAATCCGTGATTATCGTTGAAGAATCTGACTCCAATGTTATCAAAACAATTCTGGCAATCATTAATAATCCAAACCGGCGTGAAAAACCTTACCACATTGTTGCTTCAATTAAAGATCCCCGTAATTATGAAGTGGCAAAGATGGTTGGACGTGACGAGGTAGAGATAATTTTGGTTGATAACCTGATTTCCCGAATTGTAGCACAAACTTGTCTCCAACCCGGATTGTCGGTGGTCTACACAGAGTTGATGGACTATGACGGAGACGAAATCTATTTTTGCAATCACAAAGAATTGGCTGGTCTGCAATTTAAAGATGTTTTATTGCGGTTTAAAGATTCGGCAGTTATTGGTGTGTTTTCTAATGGAGTCTCCAAATTAAATCCTCCGATGGATACCGTCATTCAGGAGGATGATGAGATTATTGCAATTACTAAAGATGATGATACGATGATCCCTTCTGAATACAAAGGATCGAATATTGTAAAGAAGGTGATCACCACAACTGATGTGAATACCAAAAAACCGGAACATACTTTAATCTTGGGCTGGAACGAACGGGCAGCAACGATTATTACCGAGATGGATCATTATGTTGCGGCTGGTTCTTCAGTGACAGTGGTTGCTGATTATAAAGAGGGTAAAGAAGAATTAGCCAAAGATTTGGAGACGGTTACTAATTTACAAGTGAAATATTTACATGCCGATACTGCTGACCGGCGTGTTTTAGATGAGTTATTGACAGCTAAATCTTATGACCATATCATTATTCTCTGTTATTCTCATATTGATGAGCAGGAAGCGGACGCGATAACTTTGATAACCCTGTTACATCTGCGTGACATTTCTGAAAAGTCAGGGTTGCAATTATCAATAGTCAGCGAGATGCGGGATATACGGAACCGTAATCTTGCGGAGATCGCCAAGGTTAACGATTTTATTGTCAGTGATAAATTAATCAGCCTTTTAATAACGCAGATCTCGGAGAATAAACACCTTAACATGGTATTTGCTGATTTGTTTGATGCTGATGGTTCCGAAATTTACATTAAACCGGCAGCGAACTATGTTGAATTAAATACGGCAACTGATTTTTATCAAATAGTTACCTCCGCTTCACAGCGTAATGAGGTGGCAATTGGTTATAAAATCGCCAAAGAGGTAAATAAACCAGGTAATTATGGGATTTATATTAATCCGGTGAAATCTGACCAGATAATACTTGAAGAAAATGACAGTGTGATTGTGTTAGCAGAGGATTAATAATTTCTTGTTAAAGTAAAATTTATTTAATAACGAAAATTATTATGAAGACAATTTACCGAAAGGTGGTGTTGTTATGAATTTTAAAAATTATATGGAAGATGTTGTATTAGAAGTGTATAAAGAATTTATCAGTAAAAATCCGCAGTATTGTGGCTGTGAACGATGCAGCGCTGATACGATGGTAATTGCCTTGAAGAAGTTAAAAGGGTTGTATGCTGTCAGTCAGGAAGGTGAGATCTTTACCAAAGTATCATGTGAAGACCGTCAAATTAGAGCTGATGCTTTGATAGTGATTATTGAGGCTGCAACTATGGTCTCCCAAAATCCAAATCATTAAAGATTAAAGGATTAGAAGCCATTCTTTCTCCTAATCCTGTAAAGATTAAGTGGTTTTTCGTTTATAAATATTGCATTGACTTTGATTATAATGGGTACAGGAGTCGCAACCCGCTTCATCTTCTGCGTCGCTGTTTAATTCTAAAGCGTTGTTTATGGTTTGGATTGGTTCGTATTCACTGCATTCTTGATTTGATTTGCTGTATTTAATACGGCTTTTTCGGTCCAATAATTTTTTCACCTCGAAATTGGTTGATTATAATGTTAGTCTTTCATTAAAAACGAAAAATATGTAGAGGGTGTTGTAAAACTATTTTTAAGAGTAGAAACAACATCCTTTTTGTATGACTTAATTTTGGGAAGTATTCTTTCTCCTTACCGCCAAAAATCAAAGGAGCTTTTTTATAGAAAAATCATAATTTTTTTATTTTGCATGTTTTTTGAGTTGGCCCACTGTTTCGGGGCGGCGGGTTAAAGAATTGCCTAAGCGTTTTGGATAGTACAGTTCCGGACAACCCTCAAGGAGTTTTAGAGTTTCAAATTTTTATCATAAAAGAATGGATATATTTTCTCATTGCATATATTAGGAGATTAGACTAGAAAAGCTGTTTGCTGGTTTGCAAACAGCTTTTTTAAATTAATTTTCATCAAAGGGGTTATCAAGGTTATCCAGGATTCTTCTTAATTCATCTTCCCATTTTAACTGATGGTAGGTGAGGATTTCGCGTTTGACAAGTGACGGGGTATGACAGTGCGAACAGACTACCCCCAATAAATGATGCTTGCGGTTGATTATATAATGAATCGTATCCACTTCACAGCGGGGACATAAATATATATGTTCATTACTTTCTTGTCGGTCCAAATTCAGCATCTCCTTATGGTTTTTAAGTTTTGCCATTATAGTATTTGTTAATAAAATCAAAAAATGCTAGTAAGAAAAGTAAGGTTTTTAGATCAGTTTATATTTCCAGGCAGGAATGACATTAAATGGCAACGAATAATTAAGCGGAAAATCAGTGGGGGTGTTAATTAACAAGATGGAAGTTAGAGAGCAGAAGTATTGGCTTGCCTGGAACCGGGTTCCGGGGGTTGGAGCGAGCCGTTTCTTTAAACTGCTGGAACATTACGGGAGGATGGAAGATGCATGGAATGACTCACCGGAAGTAATTACAGCGATTATCGGAGCAAAAGCATGTACTGAGTGGCTTAAGCTTAAAACAAAATGGGATCCCGAGGATGAGCTTGAAAAGATCGCTATCAACGGTTATAAAGTGTTATATTATTCTGAAGCAGACTATCCTTCAAATCTCAAGAAGATTCCGGATCCGCCTCCTGTTCTTTATTGCCGGGGGCAGTTTAAATATGGTGATGATGTTGCGATTGCGATTGTTGGGACCAGAAATCCTACGCTTCTGGGAGCATATAATGCCAAGGAGTTAGCAATGCAACTAAGTCAACAGGGATTAACAATTGTCAGCGGGTTAGCCCGTGGCATTGACACCGAAGCTCATAAGGGAGCAATCGAAGCGGGTGGCAGAACAATTGCTGTTTTAGGTTGCGGAATTGATGTAGTCTATCCTAAAGAGAATGAAGCATTGATGGAGCTGGTTGCTGACAATGGAGTGGTAATCTCGGAGTTTGCGTTGGGCACAGCGCCATTGACTAAAAATTTCCCTGCCAGAAATCGAATCATCAGTGGTTTAAGTACCGGAGTGATTGTCGTTGAAGCTACCAGTGACAGTGGTTCATTAATTACGGCCGGTTTTGCGTTGGAGCAGGGGAGGGAGGTTTTTGCGGTCCCTGGCAGTATCGGTAACGAGGGGAGTAAAGGGCCGCACCAGTTGATTAAACAAGGCGCAAAGTTAGTTGAAGATTACCATGATATCTTAAGCGAGCTAAGGATCCCTGAACTTGCAGCCGGTGGCGTTAAATCAGAAAGTATTAGTTTTGAAACGGAGATTGAACAAAAAGTCTATTCACTCTTAAAACGGGAACCACAACATATTGATCAATTGATCCGTCAATCAGGCTTGACATCAGCGCAGATAAATTCGACTTTGGTGCAGTTGGAGTTGAAAGGTGTGGTGAAACGTTTTCCGGGACAGTTATTTTTGAGAGTTACTTAATAATTATTGTTAGATTGATTTTACCTAATTGTTGTTCATAAAAACTAATTGATCAATCTTCAGCTCAATCTTTACAAAATTAATAAAAATGGTATAATTATGAAAGCCCACCAACATCTTTGAAGCTGGAAAACACTTGGGGTAAAGTTTTTTTGAATCAATGACGAATCTATCACTAGCAGTTGAAATAGGGAGATGATTAGTTGGACAGGGTCATAGAAATTGTTACATTGATGATGAAACAATTAATTTATCAAGGTGAGATTAACTACTCGCAGAAAAGTATGGCAGAGTCTCTCGTTCAATTAGGCTACCATTTAGACGAAATCGAAATGGCCTTCAAATTTTTACATAATATTGCTAATAGTTTTAACAATCTTACTGAACCAATGACTAATTTTGCTCAAATTAGAAATGGTTTCCGCGTGTTTAGTAGTTCGGAGCAAGAAAAATTGTCATTGGCTTTTCAGGATGAAATTCTTCGAATCGCCAATAATAAGTTGTTGACGAATGAAGAAATTGAAAATATTATTGCTGAAGCGATGCTGATCGAGACGGCTGAAGTCGGCCTCAAAGAATTGGATCTGATTTTGCATAAACTTATTAAGGATGAGGAACGATTACTGATGATCAATCCCCAATCAGTATCCTTGTCAAAAGTCCCTGTTTTTCTGATAAACTAAGCACACTGATAGACTTTTATTGGGTTATTAGTAACCCTTTTTTTATATTATTATATTATTATATTATTATAGATAAAGTTGTTTAATTGATCTTAATACGTACTTGATTATGCATACATAAACAAATATTGATAAATTTTATTTGGAGAACCGGATATCGGAGGTATTGAGTTACAATGAAATCATTGGTGATCGTGGAATCGCCTGCCAAAGCCAAGACAATTGAGAAATATTTAGGCAAAAAATTTACGGTTAAAGCATCGATGGGTCATCTGGTCGATCTGCCTAAAAGTCAGTTCGGAGTTGATATTAAAGATGGATTCAAGCCGAAATATATTAATATTCGTGGTAAAGGTAAGATAATTAAAGAGTTAAAAGAAGCGGCAACCAAGGCTGAAGCGATCTACCTGGCAACCGACCCTGACCGTGAGGGAGAGGCAATTTCCTGGCATTTAGCGAATACTTTAGGGGTTGAAGGCAAACCAATCCAGCGGATTGAGTTTCATGAGATAACCAAGAAAGCAGTTGAGGAATCGCTCAAAAAACCACGAGCGATTGATATGGATCGTGTCAATGCCCAACAGACCCGGAGAATTTTAGATCGGATTGTCGGTTATGAATTAAGTCCATTACTCTGGAAGAAGGTTCGCCGGGGATTGAGTGCCGGACGCGTTCAGTCGGTGGCAGTCCGTCTAGTATGTGAACGTGAACAAGAAATTAATGAATTTATTCCTGAGGAATATTGGTCAATCGAAGGGATTTTTACTACCAATAAAAAAGAGTCTTTTTCAGCTAAGCTCCATTCAAAGTCAAATAAGAAGATTGAGATCAAAGATGAGGCTCAGGCTAAAAAATTAGAGCAAGAGTTAAAAAAAGCGGATTATACTGTTAGTCAGATTAAGCATAAAGAAAAAACGCGCTATCCCGCTCCGCCGTTTACAACCAGCAGCTTACAACAGGAAGCGGCGCGAAAACTTAATTTTGGCGCTCGAAAGACGATGATGCTGGCGCAACAGCTGTATGAAGGGATCGACCTCGGTGATGCCGGCAGTGACGGATTAATAACCTATATGCGTACTGATTCGGTACGGGTGGCTGAAGAAGCCCAAGTTGCAGCCCGTGAGGAGATCAAAAAGCGTTTTGGGATAGATTATCTTCCAAAACAAGCACCAGTGTATAAGACTAAAACAGCAGGTGCTCAAGAAGCCCATGAGGCAATCCGTCCAACCAACGTTGCACGGCATCCTTCGACAGTAAAACCGTTTTTATCGCGGGATCAATACCGTTTATACCAACTGATCTGGGACCGGTTTATTGCCAGCCAGATGAATCCGGCGATCATCAGTACGGTTGCAGTTGATATTACAACTGGGAGTTATTTATTCCGTGCTACAGGAAGCACAGTTAAATTTGCAGGATTTTTAGAGGTTTATCAAGAAGGAAAAGATGAGGAAGAGACGGAAACTGAGGGTCAATTGCCGGAGTTAATCGAAGGCGAAAAGGTGACTGCGAAAAAGCTTAACCTTAAACAGCATTTTACCCAACCACCGCCACGTTATACCGAGGCTTCCTTGATTAAAACGTTAGAAGAAAAAGGGATTGGTCGTCCCAGTACTTACGCCCCAACAATTGACACCATTATTAAACGCAATTATGTCCAGGTTGAAGAGAAGCGTTTGCGACCAACCGAACTCGGTCAGGTAGTAGTCGATCTGCTTAAAAAAGAGTTCTCTCAGATTATTGATTACGATTTTACTGCGGAGATGGAAGAACAGTTGGATAAGATCGCCGAGGGTGACTTGGACTGGGTTAAAGTATTAGAAGAGTTCTACGCTCCCTTTAGCAAAGAATTACAAAAGGCAACCAAGAATATTGAAAAAGTTGAGTTGGCTCCTGAGGAAAGCGATCAAGTTTGTGATAAATGTGGCCGCAAGATGATTTATAAATATGGAAGGTTTGGTAAATTTTTAGCTTGCCCTGGTTATCCGGAGTGTAAGAATACCAAACCACTCCGCAAAGAACTGGATCTTAAATGCCCCAAATGTGGCGAAGGTACAATCGTCGAACGCAAATCCAAAAAAGGCCGGATGTTCTATGGTTGCAATCGCTATCCTGGTTGTGATTTTGCAAGTTGGGAACGTCCTTATAAAGAACCATGTCCGAAATGCGGTTCAATGAGTGTGGCAAAAGGTGAGAAGATCACTTGCCTGAATGAAAAATGTGGTTATAGTTATGAAAAAGAACCAGTAGCAACATGATTAAACAGTAACTATAAGCTGAAAAATAGAGATTAGTCTTATTAATGAACAATAAGGAGAGGTTTTTTGAATCCCGTAAATGTAATTGGCGCCGGGTTGGCCGGTTCGGAGGCGACCTGGCAACTGATTAAACGTGGCATCCCGGTGAGACTTTTTGAGATGCGGCCTGTAAAGATGACTCCGGCTCATCAAACAGGTGAGTTTGCCGAGTTGGTTTGTAGTAATTCCTTACGCGGAGCAGCGCTTGAAAATGCAGTCGGTTTATTAAAAGAGGAGATGCGCCGGCTTGATTCGTTGATTATGAAAGTTGCGGATGCCACCAAGGTTCCGGCAGGCGGTGCCTTAGCTGTTAACCGTAATGAGTTTTCGCAGGCAATCACGGCTTGTCTTAAAGAGCATTCGTTAGTTGAAATTATCAATCAGGAAGTGACAACGGTTCCCGAAGGACCTACCATTATTGCTACCGGGCCGTTGACTTCGCCGGATTTGGCGCGGGTGATCCTTCAATTAATCGGCAAAGATTATTTTTATTTTTATGATGCAGCAGCACCAATTATCACCAAAGAATCAATTGATTTTAATATTGTCTTTAAAGCTTCCCGCTATAATAAAGGCGATGCGGAATACCTTAATTGCCCTTTAAATAAAGAACAGTATCAACTTTTTTGGGAGGAGTTAACCAAAGCAGAGGTTGCCGAGAGTCATCTCCCGGATGAGAAAGCAATCTTCTTTGAAGGATGCATGCCGGTTGAGGTTTTAGCAGCACGGGGTATTGATACGCTGCGGTACGGTACGATGAAACCGGTAGGAATAATTGACCCTCGTACCAATACCCGTCCCTATGCGGTTGTCCAGCTACGGATGGAGGACCGAGAGGGTCAGCTCTATAATTTGGTCGGTTTTCAGACACATCTGAAATGGGGTGAGCAAAAGAGAGTCTTTCGCTTGATCCCGGGGTTGGAAAATGCCGAATTTGCCAGGTATGGTGTGATGCATCGTAATATTTATATCAATGCTCCCACGGTGCTCAATCCGACTTTGCAGACTAAATTCCGGACCGATCTGTTCTTTGCCGGTCAGATCACCGGAGTTGAGGGATATGTTGAATCGGCTTGTTCGGGATTGCTGGCAGGTCTTAATTGTTCCCGGTTGCTTAACGGACAAGCGTTGGTCTCATTTCCGACAATTACGGCAATAGGAGCGTTGATGGCTTACATTTGCAACGCTGATCCCAAGTATTTTCAACCGATGAATGTTAACTTTGGCTTGTTTGCACCACTTGAAGAACGTTTTCGTGGCAAAAAAGAACGTGGATTGGCTTATGCCAACCGAGCATTACAGTATTATCAGAGCAGTAATCCGGTTTGGGAGTGAGTTGGATTGCCAAACATTGAAAACCATGTTGATGAATTTTTAACTCACTTACGGGTAAATCAAAATTATTCCGAGCATACTTTGGAAAGTTACGGGCTTGATTTACGCCAGTTTATTGAATTTTTAACTGCGAAGAACTATTCCGATATGGAAGCTTTGAATTATCTCGTGTTCCGTAGTTATTTGGCCGATTTAAAAGCGAATAACTTGGCGCGGACCACTATTGCCCGGAAACTTTCCTGTCTGCGTAGTTTTTTTAAATTTCTCTGTCGGCAGGGATATTTGGCCCAGAACCCGTTGCTAAGTGTTGCTACCCCAAAACGGGAACGCAAGTTGCCGGAATTTTTATATTTGGAAGAGTTGAATCAACTTTTGAGTCTGCCGGATGGGAACACTCCTTTGGGAATCAGGGATCAAGCCATTTTGGAGCTCTTTTACTCCAGCGGGTTAAGGTTACAGGAAGTAGTCAATCTACAAGTTGCGAATCTTGATATGAGTCGAGGTTATGTTAAGGTATTTGGTAAAGGATCAAAAGAACGGATTGTACCTTTAGGTGGAGCGGCAAGGCGTTCGATTGAACGTTATCTGAATGAGGTCCGTCCGCAATTGATAGCGAAAAATGGTAAAGAGACTAAAGCGCTTTTCTTAAATTATCAGGGAACCCGGTTGAGTGGCCGCAGTATTCAAAGGTTATTCAGTAAGTATATCAAACAGTTGGCTTTGGACCGTAAGATCAGCCCGCATACGTTGCGGCATACATTTGCAACCCACCTTTTGGAAAATGGTGCCGATTTAAGAGTGGTTCAAGAGTTATTGGGCCATGTTGACCTTTCCAGTACCCAGATTTACACCCATCTGACTAAAGAGCGGATCAGAGCGGTCTATTTAAAAAGCCACCCCCGGGCTTAAACTTGGTCAATTTCCAAGACTGACTTTAAGAGTAGCTGCAAAGGAGTTGCTTTTATTTTTTTGTAATAATGGATCAATTTGGAATTAAATTGATTTTTTGCTGACACTTGAACCTAAATTGACATATTTTTTTGTAAACTATATTGTTATTCTTGCCGACAACTATTCCAGAGGGAGTGAATCTAATGCGGCTGATCAGTATTGATGAAGCTCAACCCGGAATGGTTCTTGGTAAGACAATTTACCGTGGAGAGAATGGTCAAATCATACTAAGGTCAAATTCAGTTTTGAAACGACAATTTATCGATAAGATCAAGGAGTTGGAGTACGAGTATATTTATGTATTAGAACCGAATGAGAATGTTGATGATAACAATTTGCAACCAATTAAAGATGAAACCAGATTTAAAGCTGTAGAAGTTTTCAAGGCAACAATAGAGAATGTTAAGAAAAGTACCGAGTTGAATATTGCCAAAATCAAAGAAGTGATTTTGGAGATGATTGATCAGATCTTAAATAAACCGGATGTAATCTACAATTTGATTGAGATCAATCATCATGATCAATATACTTATATGCATTCGGTTAATGTAGCTGTTTTGTCGTTGATGACCGGAACTCTAATGGGATTGAATCATAAAAGTTTGGAGACTTTGGGAATCAGCGCGCTATTGCATGATATTGGCAAGATTATGATCGATGAAGCTATTTTGAATAAACCCGGTAAATTGGATGATGATGAGTATGTGGTTATGAAGCAACATGCGCAATTAGGGTACGAAATCCTCAAAGACGGGTTTCGCCAAAGCTACCTTCCGGCCTATGTTGCCTGGCAGCACCATGAACGAATTGATGGCAGCGGCTATCCTAAAGGATTATCCAGTGATAAGATTCATCGTTTTGCTAAAATTGTTGCAGTAGCTGATGTTTTCGATGCGATTACTTCCAATCGGGTTTATAAGAAAGCACAGCCGGTTTATGTTGGAATCCGGGAGATGGTGCAAAATATGGCCAGCAAATATGATCGCGAGATTGTTGATTTTTTTACGCGTATCGTTGCTCCATATCCTACCGGAACCGTATTGGCAATGAGTAACGGTGATAAAGCGCTTGTAACTTTTGTGTCGCGAACCAAGTGTTTAATTAAGTTTTTGAGTGGTAAGCATGATGGTCAGATCGTTAATTTATACCATCGGAAAGATTTGGAAGTCGCTGAAGTGTTATGCGTTAATAATGCAAATGCATAAAGGGAAAAACAGCGATTTATATGTGAGCGTAGAGTTCAAGGGATTTTTTTATTGAGTTCAAGAAATAGTCATATATAAATTAAGTTGAATTAAAAAAATATATTGAAGTTAACTTCAATGATATTTTATTATTATAAAAGGTATTGTGATAAGTTAAATCTCTTTTTAAAAAGAGAGACATAAGTCATGTTAATATTAACACTGCAAAAAAAGGAAACGAAATAATGGATAAAGATTTGGAACAAGCTAAAGAAATGTTGGTGAGTGGAGAATATACTTGTGTTTTGTGTAAGGGTGCCATAATACATACAAGCACAAAATCAGGGGTTATTCCTTTAATTGAATTTCTTGATTCGAATCAAAGCTATCAAAGCTTTGCTGCAGCAGATAAAGTTGTTGGAAAAGCGGCGGCGTATTTGTATATTATTATGGGTGTACAATCAGTATATGCTTTGGTAATGAGCAAGCCGGCCTTTGAATTGCTGTGTCAGTATAATATAGCAGCAAGCTACAAGACACTTTCTCCTGAAATAACAAACAGAAACGGCACTGGTTGTTGTCCGATGGACCATGCAGTACAGGATGCTAATTCTCCAGAGAATGCTCTTATTAAAATAAAACAAACATTACAAAATCTTACCCAAAAATAAATTAAGTTTGTCCTTATCATGTAATCAAGCTTCAGCAAACTGTGTCCTATGAAAGAATAGTTTTAACAACGACTGAAAGAATGAGCTTAAAAGCAGAATGCGGTATTGCGTTTCTGCTTTATTTATTTGGTAAGATCGGGTACAATAACAGCATGAAGAAGAATAAAGACTTTTTGCCAATAACCAAAGCAGATCTGGAACGGCGTGGCTGGGACTGTGTAGACTTTCTTTATATCAGTGGCGATGCTTATGTTGATCATCCCTCGTTTGGGAGTGCGATTATCACCCGTTTATTGGAAAGCGAGGGTTACCGTGTGGGGATCATTGCTCAGCCTGACTGGAACAATAACAATAGTTTTCAGGTATTGGGCAAACCAAGGTTGGGGGTGTTGATCTCATCCGGGGTGATTGACTCAATGGTTAATCATTATACGGTTAATAAGAAGATCCGCAGTGACGATGCCTACTCTCCCGGTGGAATCAGTGGGAAACGGCCTGACCGGGCGGTTATCGTTTATGCTAATAAAATTAAGGAAGTATTCAAAGATGTGCCAATCATCATCGGTGGGATTGAAGCCAGCTTAAGGCGTTTTGCCCATTATGATTACTGGAGTAATTCGGTCCGGCGATCGATCTTGCTGGATTCAAGGGCCGATCTGTTGATCTATGGAATGGGTGAGAAACCAATTGTTGAATTAGCCAGGCGTTTGGCTTCGGGTGAAAGAATCAATACGATCACTGATATTCGGGGGACAGCGTATTTGACGAATTCAATTGATAATTTTTCCTCCAAGGATGCGGTGCTACTGCCTTCATATGAGGAAGTCAAAGAGAGTAAAGTAAAGTTTGCCAAAGCGTTCAAGTTGCAGTATGACGAGCAGGATCCAATTCGAGGTAAGACATTAATCCAGCCTCACGGCAACCGCTATCTGGTCCAAAATCCACCGGCGTCTCCACTGACAACCCAAGAGATGGACCGGGTCTATGCTCTGCCCTACCAACGTACTTATCACCCTGTCTACCAAAAAGATGGCGGAGTGCCGGCGATTGAAGAAGTTGAATTTAGTATTACCAGCCATCGTGGTTGTTACGGTGGATGTTCCTTTTGTGCCTTAACCTTTCATCAGGGACGGATGATTCAGAAACGCAGTCAGAAATCGATCCTGGCAGAAGCGAAGAAGTTGACTGCTCTGGAAAATTTCAAAGGATACATTCATGATGTCGGAGGGCCAACAGCGAATTTTCGCAATCGGGCCTGCAGTATCCAGGAAAAAGCCGGAGTCTGTAAAGATAAGAACTGTCTTGATAACGGGGGCTGTAAACACCTTAAAGTCGATCATCAGGAGTATTTGGAGTTGCTCCGGCAACTGCGGGCGATCCCTGAAGTGAAAAAAGTATTCATCCGTTCCGGAATCCGTTATGATTATTTAATGCTCGATAAGAATGATGATTTTTTTGTTGAGTTATGCGCCCATCATGTCAGCGGTCAATTGAAAGTAGCCCCGGAACATGTGGTGGATCGTGTTTTGCAAAAGATGGGGAAGCCAAGCCGGGCAATCTACGACCGGTTTGTGAAGAAATTTACAGAGATCAATGCGCAGCTTGGAAAAGAACAATACCTGGTGCCCTACTTGTTGTCGAGTCATCCGGGCAGTGATCTGAAGGCGGCGATCGAATTAGCGGAATATTTAAGAGATATTCATTACCAACCACAACAGGTGCAAGACTTTTATCCGACACCGGGTACACTCTCGACTTGTATGTTTTATACCGAGTTGGACCCCCGGACGCTGCAGAAGGTTTATGTTCCGAAAGACCCTAAAGAGAAGGCGATGCAACGTGCCTTACTGCAATATCGGAGACCGGAAAACTATAAGTTGGTCTATCAGGCTTTGAAATTAGCAGGCCGGGAGGATTTGATCGGGTTTGGCGCGAAGTGCCTGATTCGGCCGGTTCAAAATCTTAAGCAAAACAATCGAAATACTAAAAGATCAAATTTTAAAAAACGACGCATAAATTAACCGATATTTTGCTTGAAAAATCAAATTACTATGATAGAATAGAACCAATAATTTTTGATAATTTTTTAATAATAGTTTTTTGGGAGGAGATTGTTTGGCTTACTATTATGATCAACCAAGTAGGACTTTCAGTGAGTATCTGTTAATTCCAAACCTTACTACAAAGGATTGTATTCCTGATAATGTTAGTTTAAGAACTCCGATCACCAAGTATAAAGTTGGAGAAGAGACGCCACTGTATATTAATCTGCCGTTTGCTTCGGCGATTATGCAGGCGGTCTCTGACCATAATATGGCGATTGCTTTGGCCCGTTATGGCGGAATCTCCTTCATCTATGCTTCGCAACCGATTGAACAACAAGCGGAGATGGTCCGTAAAGTTAAAAACTACAAAGCCGGATTTGTAGTCAGTGACTCCAACTTAAAACCGGATGATACCTTAAGTGATGTGCTGGATTTAACCGAAAGGACCGGACATTCCACAATTGCAATCACGGAGGACGGCACTCCCACCGGTAAACTGATGGGGATCGTTACCAGCAGGGATTACCGTAAAGGACGGGTTCCGCTCGATACCAAAGTTCAGGATTTCATGACGGCATTTTCTGATTTGGTTTATGGCTATGAGGGAATTACCCTTTCGGAAGCCAATGATTTAATCTGGAAACATAAGTTAAATTGCCTGCCGATAATTAATAAACAGCAACAGTTGGTCTATTTAGTATTCCGAAAAGACTATACCGATCATAAAGAGAACCCCAACGAGTTACTGGATGCCAATAAGCGACTGATGGTTGGCGCCGGGATCAACAGCCGTGACTATCAAGAACGGGTTCCGGCTTTGGTTGAGGCGGGAGTTGATGTCCTGTGTATTGACTCTTCTGACGGTTATTCCGAATGGCAGGCTGATACCATTAAATATATTAAAGAGACTTACAAGGGGAAGGTTAAAGTTGGAGCCGGAAATGTAGTCGATAAAGAAGGATTCCTCTATCTGGTTGAAGCCGGTGCTGACTTTGTTAAAGTAGGTATTGGCGGTGGTTCGATCTGTATTACGCGGGAACAGAAAGGAATCGGACGGGGACAAGCAACTGCGGTGATTGAGGTTGCCGAAGCGCGCGATGAGTATTTTAAAAAGACCGGTATTTATGTTCCGATCTGCTCTGATGGTGGTATCGTTCATGATTACCACATGGTTCTAGCACTGGCGATGGGTGCTGACTTCCTGATGTTGGGACGCTATTTTGCCCGGTTTGATGAGAGCCCGGGCCGTAAGTTGCGGATGGGAATGAACTTTGTTAAGGAATACTGGGGTGAAGGTTCAAACCGTGCCCGGAACTGGCAACGTTATGATATGGGTGGCGCCCAAAAGATCTCGTTTGAAGAAGGTGTCGACAGCTTTATTCCTTACGCCGGTAGTTTAAAGGATAATTTGGACGTAACCGTAAGTAAGATCAAGTCGACCATGTGTTCCTGCGGCTCCAGGACAATCCCTGAGTTGCAACAAACAGCCCGCATTACACTGGTATCAGCTGTAACTATCCGTGAAGGCAGTGCCCATGATGTTATTTTAAAGAAAGATACGGAGATTGAACATTCGTAAGCTGGTTTAGATTGATTTGTCTTAAGGAGGCGGTTGCCGGACTACTTTAAGTAGCGGCAACGCCTCTTTTGTTTTTGATTTAACTTGATCTATCTATTTTGGGCAATCATCCCGGTCTTTTGGGGTTTTCCGACATCCTGTACTTCTGACTGGCAATAGGGTTTAGGCTTCCGATGGCGATGGTAATGAAACATCCTGTTTCAATACCACGCAACGCGCAACCTCCTGGTTGGCTAGAGCTTTTGAACAGGAATAGTATTCGAAGAAGTGAGAAACGATGATACTTAAGTCCAAGGAGTTAAAGCGCAGATTGTTTGAGTTTTGAACTCTAATGAAACATTCAGCAGTTCATACTATAGGAGATTTAAAAATTAGGAAGTTTTTAAGGATTTTAAAGGATATAACCGGCCAATAGAGAATAAAATTAATCTGTACTGTTTTGAAAACTGTTGTTGGGGTGGATTAATTGACTTTAGCTTGTTGGATTACATCAGTCCGCTTTATTCTGGCGCCGTTGATTTATTGGCAACTGACCAAGGGTACGAAAGCTGGTATAATAGCAGCTTTAGGCTTGTTGCTGTTAGCCGGATTGAGCGATGTACTGGACGGTAAAGTAGCAAGAGCCCGCAATGAAGTCACGGAATTAGGGAAAACCCTTGATCCTTTATCAGATAAGATTACGATCTTTACGGTCTTGATTGCCTTGGCGATTAGATGGAAGCTGCCTTTAATATTAGCCGTAGTTTACTTTATTAAAGAGCTGTTTCAGGTTCTGGCCGGAGTTTATCTGCTTCGGAAGTACAAACAATTAATTGCTGCCAATCAATGGGGAAAATCGTCGACCGTCATCTTTTTCTTAGGAATTGGGACATTTTTTATCAATAAATGGTTTGGTATTCTAGTGATTATTATTGCACTGCTCATCTCAATATACGCGTTATACACTTATTATTTAGCGTATCAGAAGGACTTGCGGCAGAGTGTGAGTAAGCGGGATTGATGAATAGGAATAAGGTGAGTTAGGATAACAGCTCCAAAAGAAGCGTTCACTTAGGGATTGAAGAAAAACTTAAATGAACAGCTTCAAGCGTGGCAAAAAAGACCAGTCATGTTCAAGCGTAATTGCTTGTAGTGACTGGTCTCTTTTTTATACAATTATTTGCGTATAGCTCCAACAATTGAACTTGTATTCCACTTAACAATTTCATCAGCTGCATTTTTAACAACTTGTGAAGTTCGTTCAGAGCCCCAAGGCTCAATTGCAATAATCCGTTTTGGAGTATAAAAACCATTTTTCGCAAGGTCTATTTCTATATTAATCCACTTACTATATGTAGAATAGACACCAGCAAGAATTAAAACACAACTGGCAGGAGCCATTTGAGCTTTAATGGCTTCTTTTAGCTGCCACTGTGTCGGGGCATTGTGTATAGGGTCATCTTTAGGCACAGAATAATTTCTATACGAGAAATAGCTAGCGTTATCTAATAGATCAACCAATCTGTCATATGCATCCGAATAAGTCCATGAATGGCTTATAAATAAATTATACATTTTATTAACCTCCTTAGTATAAAAATTTTTTACATGTATTTTCGTAATACTACTGCACAACTATTGTTCATGTATGTATTCATTTAAAAATACAAATTGCCACTTGCCAAAATATGCATATTATGTAGAGGATAATAAAAAGCCATGGAAGAATTCGTTCCAGATGTGTAAATCGCCTATACTTTTTATTATCTCCAAGCAATGACCATTCATAGGCATATGGAGATATGGGCAACTTTTTTTCGATTTCATTTATTATTTGATATTTAACACTATTAAGTTTCTTATAGCTTATTATCGAATTTAACCACAGTATACTTACAATTGCTCCGACTATAGATAGAAGTATGCTTTTATAATCAAACGTAAATGAAATCAACGCAATAATAGCAGCATTGACTGTGATGTATACATTGTTAGTACTGATTCGTCGCTCACTATTACAATTGGCCATTTCAACACAGGTTTTCCATTGTTCAAGTAAATGTTCTTTATATTGTTCTCCATATTCTTCACTTTTCAAGTTTTCTATTTCCACTGTCTTCCCTCCCCCTAAAAATTAGCATAGCAACTATAATGCTAATTATAATTAATGATCGTAATGCAATTTTCTACACCAACCCTAAATACTTCTCAAAGAATATCATTAGTTTTTCGATAATTCCTTGCTTTTTCGCGGCTCTGCCTCCGCCAAAGCGAGATACAGGTGGCATGATTTTATCAATGGCTGTACCGGTTGTTTTAAGCGTTCCGTCTCGGAAAGCATTGTCGATGAATCGGCGGGTTTCTTCAGGCTTTAACTTTTCTTCTTCTATAATTGCTGAAATATCCGCTTCCTTACGCTCATGGAGGAATTTTCGCCAATCCTCATCCACTTTGGTCGATACATTGACTTGCTCTATAAAACGCTCGATAAGCTCTTTCTTACTTCGAAGTTCAATACT
>JAKPCT010000102.1 GCA_029553165.1 Bacillota bacterium | reverse complement strand
GATTCACATGAAGAGAGATCAAAAAATCCGGTTTGTTTTTTTCAATCAGCTTCATTTTTTCTTGCAGATCGATATCCCGATCTTTTTCCCTGGTCAAAATAACGTTGAATTCTCTGTCCTTGCCCATTTCTTCCTTCATGTAAAGCGCCACAGCCAACGTAATGTCTACTACCGCGCTTTTATCTTTTATCATCCCCGCCCAATCCCCGCTGATGTCGGCGGCATCAATTAAAATCACTTTTCTTTTTTCGGCGGCATCGGATTCTCCGGCTGTAAACCCGGCATAAACAAATATCAGAAGACCCAACAGAACGATAATTTTTTTCCAATGATGCATATCCATCTCTCTTTTTTAAAATTTGCAAACGCTTATAGCAGAGTCGACCATTTTGTCAATCATCATGTGCGGACGCTTAGAAATGATGTAACCACTCCACTGAACGGACGAACCGCAATTGTTTAATCGCCGACAGGATTTGATTCAATTGGGGCAAATGGTTGACATCAATCACAAAAGTGCAGGTGGCAATCATATTTTCCGTTTCGACCTGCGCATAACTGATGTTCACATCGAAGGATGAAATGACGGAACTGACCTCCGTGAGTACGCCTTTGACGTCATCGCATACCACCTTTATGCGCACGGGATACGTGTGTTCTTCCTGGGCATTCCATTGAACCCGGACAATTCTTTCCTGATCCATTTTTTTGACATAGGGACAGTTTACGGTATGAATGATTACACCACGTCCGCGCGAAACATATCCGGAAATGGCGTCTCCCGGAATCGGATTGCAGCATTTGGCGAAATTGACCATGACATCTTCCATGTCTTCCACGCCAACGAAAGCAATGCCCATGGAAGGGGCTGCCCTTTTGCTCTTTTTTATTTTTTCGAGCAGTGGTTCTTTGATTTCATTCTCTTCCCCCTCGATGAAATAATTCACCACTCGCTTCGGGGAAATATGGCCAAGACCGACCTGATAAATCAAATCGTCAAGCTGGTTAAAAGACATATGGTCCAACGCTTTACGGATTTCATCCGACTTCACCATGTGACTGAATCTCAGATTATGTCTTTTGATCTTTACGACCGGGAATTCGTGGAGAAATGGACCGAGGGGTTCGCGGAGCTGGCCGCCCATGTCGCGACCTACACCCCGGAAAAGGTGGAGGAAAGCACCTGGGTGCCCGCCGAGCAGATCCGCCTCGCCGCCCGGGCTT
>JAKPCT010000227.1 GCA_029553165.1 Bacillota bacterium | reverse complement strand
TAATATTGTTTTGGCGGGTATTGATATTGCCTTTGTAACCATCGATAAGCATGAAAGGAAAATCTCCTTCTCAGGCGCAGCACGACCCATGCTAATCATACAAAATGGCGAGATGCAACTGGTAAAAGGCAGCATCCGCTCAACTGGCGGTTTCCAACCGGCAAACACCAAGCCCTTTGATGATGCTTGCTTTGATCTACTTTCGCCAACAAATATCTACCTATTTTCCGATGGTTACTCCGATCAAATCAGTATCGATAAAAAGAAATTTGGCTTACAACGTTTTACTGAACTTATCTATCAATCGCATAGCAAACCCATGGCTGCACAACGCGACCTGCTAATCCAAATGATGGAGAACCATTTACATGGTGCTGACCAACTTGATGATATCTGCGTGATGGGACTCCGGTTAGCATGATGCTACCTGATACTTAAATCGGGGTACTCCAGCCGAACATGGTAAATATTCTGCAACTTCTTCTTAAAAATTGTCTTTATCAGCGAAATATCCCTAAGCGTAACATCGGCAAAGCTGTACTGCCCTGAGTTAAGCTGATCATCGATAATCCTCTCGACCAACTGATCGATACTTTGTACGTTATACTCCTTAAGGCTACGCGAGGCTGCCTCAACGGCATCGGCCATCATCACGATAGCTGTTTCCTTGGTTTGCGGTTCTGGCCCTGGGTATGAGAACTTACCCTCGTCGATATTTGCATTCTCAGCCTGCAATTCCTTGTTGTAGAAGTACTTAACTTTGCTTGTACCATGGTGCATCTTAATAAAGTCAACTATTTGACTCGGTAATCCTGCCTTAGCGGCAATTTTCACCCCTTCATGCACATGATTTATGATAATCTCCGCGCTTTTAACATTATCAACATTCTCATGAGGATTGAATCCACCCTGCTGATTCTCAATGAAGAACATAGGGTTAGCCATTTTCCCAATGTCGTGGTATAGGGCTCCAGTCCTAACCAGTAAAGGGTTACCTCCAACACGCTGAACAGCGCTTTCGGCTAAATTGGCCACCTGTAAGGAGTGCTGGAAGGTTCCCGGGGCAACCTCGGCTAGCTTTCGGAGTAAATCGAGGTTGGTATCGGAAAGCTCAATAAGCGTGATATCGGACAAAAACCCAAAAAACTTCTCAATAATGTAAACTAATTGGTACGAAGCAAGAAGCAACAAAGCGTTTATACCATACCATAATGCAATGAACCAGTTTACCCCTTTGAGTGAGCCATCGCCAACAAGGTATAGGCTTAATGTTAACGTCAAGTAGGAGAAGTAAACAAGTCCCACAGTTTTAAATAGTTGGCCGCGATTGTACATTTTTGACAATCCAATTATTGCCACTATGCCAGCAATGAAGTTGGTGAATACAAACTCAAAGCTGTTGGGGACTAAAAATGCTACAAGAAAAATGGTAATAAGGTGAACAAAGAGGGCAAGCCGCGAATCGAAAAATGTTTTAACAAAAATGGGTACAATAGCTAGCGGAATAACAAAAATACTGAAGGAGTTGGTTTTGATTACCAGAGCCGAAACTGCAGCCGATGCCGTTATTAACATTAATATAAATAGCAGTTTCCTAATATCGTTCAATACCTCGTTTCGGAAATTCAATAGGAAAAGGAAAAGAACAATGTAGAGCGATGCAATAAGTATCATATTCCCAAAGAGAATGGCAAATAAATTTTTTGATCCCAAGCGTTTATCGTACTCTTTTTTGAGCGATTCAAGAATCTGGTAAATCTCTGAGTTTACCACCTCGCCCTTCACCACAATTTTCTCGCCGGCTTGTACCAACCCCTTGGTAATTGAAATATTTGATATTAGCTCATTACGGAACTTTTGCGTTGCAACCTCATCATAAAACAGGTTTGGTTGAATGTATTCCTTAAGGTTAATCATTTCCCACAAACCTACCAGCCCAGGACTTAAGCTTTTAGTGAAGTCGTTTGCATTTGAATTTAAGAGCTTAACAGCCTTTTGAACCGTATAAACCTCATCGAACCACTTGTCGTATGCCACATTATTGATAACAACAGCCAAACCCTGCTTGAGCATGCTGTTTGAAATGGCGTTCTCATCCTGATTGATAATTCCTTTTAGATAAATCTGGCTAATATTATCGGCAACAAACTGTTCTAGTTCCGGTTTTACTTTCAGGTACTTTGCCCTTGATGTTTTTGAAACATTCTGGCTATTAATAAATTTATCAAATG
>JAKPCT010000040.1 GCA_029553165.1 Bacillota bacterium | reverse complement strand
CAAGCCGGCTTCCCGGGCTTCTTCGATGGAATATGAGCATTCCGTTTCCATTTCTCCACGGATGAATCGCATCCGGCAAAGTTCCGGAGATATTTCCAGAATCTCATACTTTATCCCGGACCGGATCATCAACGCCAGCATGGTTTTGGCGTTCATCGCCAATTTTCCCTTGATGACGTCGATGTTGTTCAGCGCCTGCATAGGCGACAAACCGATTTCATGCCCCAATTGCACTACAGCAAACGCTCCGGCAGGGGAGCCAACATTGGGGAATAATTTGCTTTGATATAATTTTTCCGCCACTTGGTATAATTTAAGGCAAGAATCTACATCAAAATTTCCCGGAGCCATTATTTGTCCGGAAGATGGAACTGGAATTCCGTTAGGAACATTCATGATTATCCTCCATTTTTTCTTTGAACCGGGCGGCGCAATCCCGGCATAAATTTAATTCATATTCCGGAAACTCCTCGATCCAATAATCCCAAAATTCCCCGCCGCAATGATCGCATTTAATATAGGGATTATCCGGATCACCAAGATGATACGGCTTCCTATAATGGTCTCTTGTCCGTGGATATTTTCCCATGATATTCCGCCTCCAATTTTTCTTCGGCGGCGTCATTGTAACCGGCCTCCCAGGCCCGCGCCGCCAAGGGTTCCGTATAAGGATTTTGAAACATTCCCTGTCCGTTGAACAGGGCTTTACGGCCTTGAATATAAGCCTCGTTGTATAGTTGTATTTCTTGGGATTCCATAAAAATACTCCTTTCTACCGGATGCGGACATACGGACGGCATTCAATTTTAGTTCCAGGAACCGTTTCCCCATGTTTGAGATAAAGTTCCCGGATCGCCGCTTTATCAACTTCCAATTCGGCGCTGGAACGCAAATCATCCGGAATCCGGTCCCAGCGCAATTTTAATGTTCCATATTTGTATGCTAAAGGCAGGATATAAATATCGTCGATGACGACATGGGGCGGGGATTGCATCTTGCGGACGGAAACCCTGGGTGTTTCGATATTTCTCCCAGTGGCTTCCAATTGTTGCAGGATATAATTCTTCAACCACTCAATTCTATTTTGTTTGGTTTTGGCCCGGGCCTGCAACCGGGCGGTTTCCTCCTTCAATTGTTTCACATCGCTCTCTAATTGGAGGACATAGAGTGCCGCGGCCTCCAATTTTTCATCGAAATTTTTACCGGCGCGGTCTAATTTTTCCGCTATTTCCGGCGTGATCTCCCCTTCTGTTTCTTCCAATTCCTCAAAAACCGCCTTGTATTCCTGGGCTAATTCGTATAATTTAGCCATTGGAATCATCCTCCTCTTTTTCGTTGAATGGAAATTCCTCCAACCACCGGTCGATCATGTTCTCCAAATCCGGCAACTCTTTTTTCAAAATATTGATGATGCTTTTGAGATGCCGGATCTGAAACTCCAGATCCATTAGATAAACGGATTTCATTTAGATCACCTCCTTGCATTATGTGGTGGGCGGGGACTGCAGGCGTGCGGGAGATTGGAGGGAAAAACACCTGCAGTCCCCTGTTTGGTATAGGGCGGCGGATATCTTATTTTCTCCCCATGGGGATATAATAATATGGGCAATTCCCCATGTCAAGCACTTTTTTAAAAAAAATTCATGGGAGATAAATATTTCCTATTTCGTCAACTTTAAAATTATTTAATATTAAAGGGATACAGGTTTGGCCATAATGCCCGTATAAGACACGGCTGGCGCACCGCATCCACAATAATGTGTAAAAGTCGTATGCTTTAGAAGGATGATCCCGCTTATAGGCTTCCCAAATCGTAGGATATATCGAAATTCCGTGCCGCGCCTGCTCATTCCGCCAAATATAATTAAAAAATTTCACTGGGTTATCCATATAATAATTGGT
>JAKPCT010000031.1 GCA_029553165.1 Bacillota bacterium | reverse complement strand
CAGTATGGGCGCATAACCCTTGAAGATTACACCGATTCCATGGATATCATGCTTTTTGGCAAGGACTTTGAGAGCTACCGTAACTTTTGCTTTAACGGCTACTACATCTTGGTCAGGGGCAAGGTTCAGCCTAAAACCTATAAGCCCGAGGAGCTTGAGTTGCACATCAAATCAATTAACATGCTTTACGATGTGCGCGAGAAGATGATTAAAAGCATAACGCTAAACATCCCACTCGATGAGATTAATGATATTTTTATTGATGATATCATGAAGTATGTTCAGCGCGATAAGGCAAAGATTGCTTTGAAATTCAAGGTTTACGACCCCGAATATCAGGTTGCAGTTGATATGTTTTCAAGGGCATACCGGGTGAATATTACGCCGGAATTCATTAACTACCTGCACGATAGCGAGATTAACTATAAAGTTGCCATGGAGTAAACCTTTTATCATTTTTTTGGTTTAAATTTGTGATTGTTTAAATATCTACAAATCTATCTTAAAACATATAAACTATGGCATTAGCAGTAACTGACGCAAATTTTGATGAGCTTGTGCTCAACTCCGGAAAACCCGCAATGGTTGATTTTTGGGCAGAGTGGTGTGGGCCCTGCCGTATGATTGCTCCTTACGTTGAACAAATGGCTGAGGAGTATAAGGATAAGGCAGTGGTAGCAAAGGTTGACGTTGACAGCAACCCAGGCATTGCCGCACGCTATGGTATTCGCAATATTCCTACCGTTTTATTCTTTAAGAACGGACAAATGGTCGATAAACAAGTAGGCGCTGTACCCAAGAACGCTCTTGTTGCTAAGCTCGAGGCATTACTGTAAGTATTTCAATCACCATAAAAGCCGGGTGTGCTTTACCCGGCTTTAGTTTTTTTAATTTGATAGCTATGCGAATTTGTGTTTACTGTGCTTCCAGCTCAAAGGTAGATGCCAAATACTTTGAGGCGACTAAAGTTTTAGCCAAGGACCTTGTGGCCAAAAATGTAACAATTGTTTACGGTGGCGGCTCCCATGGGCTTATGGGCTGCATTGCCGATACCGCTTTAGAGCATGGTGGTAAAGTAATTGGCGTTTTACCCCGATTCATGGAGAAGGTGGAGTGGGGGCATAGGAACCTTACCCAGCTCATACTGGTTAAGGATATGCATGAGCGTAAAAAGCTGCTTATTCAGGATGTTGATGCGGTTGTAGCCTTGCCTGGCGGTTGTGGTACACTTGAGGAACTCATGGAGGTCATAACCCTTAAACGGCTTGGCAAGTTTACCAAACCTATTATAATACTGAACACTGACAATTTCTACTACCACCTTAAGGAGATGCTCCAAAAGATGATTGATGAACGATTCATGCGTGATGAGCATAATGCCATCTGGCAGTTTGTTGATAATCCGGAGGAAGTAATACCTGCAATACTAAATGCTCCCCATTGGGATTCCGATGCAATTAACTTTGCGGCGGTATAAATAGTTAAATCAATGATTCCGTAATAAATTCTCCTTTTAGATAAACTTATTGTTTTGTTGTATTAAGCGCACTTAACTATTACTTAATGTCGTTATTCATTAAAACTCGTTCCTATACACAAACAGCCTGCTATCGCCAATTTCATCGTACGATACCATTTTACCCTTGAGGGTAGGGGCTTTAACCCCTTCGCCAAAGAACTTATTGCCCACAAACATTCGGGCTTCGTCCCAAAGGTTTTTCTGTATAAAGCTGTTGAGTAGCATTGCTCCGCCCTCAATTATTACGGAAATTATCTCTCTTTCTGCCAATTCCTTAAGTATTTGAGCCTCTACGCCTTTTACAAAATCAATGGTAATAATCTCCAGGTTATCGATACCGGTAAACTCATTTTTTCGCGCTAAAGCACTGCTATTGTTTCCAGTAACAAGTAGGGTTGGCTGGCTTCCATCAAACATATTGGAGGTAAGTGGCAAGCGCAGCTTGCGGTCCACAACCACGCGTATTGGGGAACGTCCACTCCAGTTCCGGACGTTGAGCTGGGGATTATCCTTTTCCACCGTGTTAGTTCCAACAAGCACAGCCTGTTCCTCGCTGCGCCAGCGGTGAACAAGGGAACGTGCCAGCTCATTGGTTATCCAGTTGGAGCCTACGGGTTCGTTGGGCTCACGTTTTTTATCAATAAAACCATCCATGGTTTGAGCCCATTTCAAAATTACGTAGGGGCGGTTCTTGGTATGATAGGTAATAAACCGCCGGTTTAGCTCAATGGCCTCGTTTTCAAGTATCCCAACTGTAACCGCTTTGCCGTTTTGCCTGAGTATTTCAATTCCTCTTCCAGCAACCTTTGGGTTTGGGTCAGTGGTAGCAATTACTACCCGGGGAATTTCGTATTCGATAATCCTATCGGTACATGGCGGAGTTTTGCCGTAATGCGAACAGGGCTCAAGCGAAACGTATAGGGTCGATTCCTTAAGAAGTTCTTTATTTTGAACCGAATTTATTGCATTCACCTCAGCATGGGCTTGCCCGTACATGGCGTGAAAACCCTCTCCAATTATTTGGTTGTTATGAACTATAACGGCACCAACCATAGGGTTTGGAGCAACATTACCTTGCCCTCCCAAGGCAAGTTCAAGGCATCGGGCCATGTATTTCCGGTGAACTTCGGCATTCTCCATAAAAAATGTAATTTTGTTTATCACAAAGTTAAGCAATTTTTATGGAGTGTTACACCCTTAACGGCATCCTGAATCATCTCTCCAACCAGCTAACTGGAAGTTTTAACCCTAACGAGATTCAAACCATCAAAAAGTACATTGTCGAAGCGGTGTTGAATGTTCCGTACCATCAAGTATTTTTAAACACGCACCAAAAGGTCAACAGCGAAAAAGGACGTGAGGTAGAGCGAATTATTGCCGAGCTATTAGCAGGCAAACCATTACAGTATGCTGTTGGGTTGGCATACTTTTCCGATTTGGTCCTTAGGGTTACGCCGTCGGTTCTGATTCCGCGTCCCGAAACCGAAGAGCTGGTATCGTTGATTGTAAAGGAAAATAAAGTAAACAGTCCCACCATTCTTGATGTTGGAACAGGTAGTGGTTGCATATCGCTTGCATTGGCCAAGCATATTGCCGATGCCAAGGTTACTGGTGTCGATATTTCAAGCGATGCCCTTTCTGTGGCCAAGGATAATGCTGCAATCAACAAGCTATCAGTGAATTTCTTTCAGGTTGATATTCTTGAGCCTACGGCTCTTGAGGGTTTTTACTTCGACATTGTGGTAAGTAATCCTCCCTATGTAACCGAATCGGAAAAGGAGTTTATGAAAAGGAATGTTTTAGACTACGAGCCACACATGGCCCTGTTTGTTCCCGATTCCGACCCGTTGAGGTTCTTCAGAGCGATTGCTTTACTATCGATTCGTTGTTTATCGCCCTATGGTTGGCTATGGTTTGAGATAAATGAAGCATTGGGATCCGAAGTTGTTGATCTGCTGAAATCAATTGGCTATGATAGTGTTGAGTTGATGTACGATTTTAGGGGTAAACCCCGATTTGTTAAAGCACAAAGGCAGAGCAATGGTTAAAAATGATGCGAGTAAAACTATAACTCCCCAAAAGGCGTTAGAGCGTTTGCAGTTCCTATGTGCCCGGCAGGAGAAGTGCACTCACGATTTGGTGCAAAAGCTTAA
>JAKPCT010000003.1 GCA_029553165.1 Bacillota bacterium | reverse complement strand
AAAAAATAGAATCGATAAGAACCATCCTTATCGACTCATTAATTCATTCTTCAGCTTGCAAGTACTTTCTTTTTTCAGCTTCTACATTTTTAATGAATGTTTCACGATCTTTTCTCCATTGTAAATCCCATTTCTTATCATATCCAGTGACAACCCAAGGGAATGTTTCAAAAATATAGTCAATAATACGGTCCACTCGCTTCCCATTTAGAAATGAAATGGTTTTGGCAAATTCCGTTGAAGTCAAAATATACAACTTATGGGTTTTACCTACTGGGATATAATTACGATAATGACTGGTAGTTTCTTTGTAGACCCATACAATTTTTTCGGTCGGTACAACAATTGTTTTGAAGAAACCGGTATAAATAAACCAAGTCTTGGTAATCAAAATATTAAATGATTTAAATAGAGCATCTTTATCCGATACTTCCTGGTCGATATTCGCCTTAAGTTCGGCAATATCTCCATACTTCGCCAGCGAACGGTTGGCGCCATTGGCCATGGGGAACAACAATCGAATCACGCACCAAAGAATAGCTAAAAAAATGATCCCCATCACATATAATAAAATTTTCGATAAGTTAAAACCTAACCAAGTTTGAGTGTGAGTAAAGCAGTCAATCATATAGGGCGCAAGTTTAGCATTGATCTCTGCTTGAGGTAAATCTTCAATCTCACTAACTCCTTTTCGGTCCTCCTCACTTAAAGGTTGGACAAATCCTTTAAAACTCAATGCCTCTCCGGATTCCAGTTTTGAAATAGCCTTGACAGGGATCAAGACTGTTACTAATTTATCTTCAAGCGGCGCTAAAACATAAACTGCAACCGGTTTATTATCTTCTAATAGCGTCCAATCTGAGCCGTAAATTTCCGATGGAGAGATCTGGACCATTTTCTGTTGATTTTGACTGCCAATCGCTTCTAATTGGTCGTAAGTATTAAGCTCAACAGTTGTCTTAAATTGCATATCATTCAAAACAACAAGCCCAACAAGTATAAAAAAAATCAGTGCTATACCAAGTTGAATAAAAATTTCTTTTCTGAGGTGATTATCAATAAAATTGACTTCCATTTCACTATAACGCGAAAACAGGTTAATCATTACAACACCTGAATCCCGTTATTTCACTCCCTTCAAAATTAATAGCACCAGCAACAGTGCATTTGCTCATAATTATCAAAACATCTAATTATTACCAACTTAAACAGTATATCATAGGAATATAGTTAAAGCAATCATTGATACTATTTCTGTTCTGATACTTCCACCTGCTAAAAACACCATCCTCTCATCGCTTGATACTGCAAATGAGAATCCACCTTTTAACTTTGGCATTTTCTGCCTCATTATCTCCGTTCCCCTTTAAAACATTAAGTTTTACATGTTTCCCAACATCACGAAAGACTAAAAGCCTCTTAACTTTACTAAATCAATATTGATATTAATCTTACCATCAGTAACCAAAAAGTTATTATTTCCATCGCTTTTTGATTGAATCATATGTTTCAGATTCTCCTAAAGCGGTTCCAAACCAAATAATATATTCAGTCTCGGATTTCTTTTCATAATAGAATGGACCAGCTTCAGTTGCCACAATACCGAGATCTGCCAATGAATCCGGATACTTGTTATTTTTATCATAGTACTCTTCAATCTTGAAAATCAGCTTATTAGCTTCAAGCCGTTGAAAATAATAAGGATCAAATATCAGAAAATAAAGTAATCCCAAGATAATTAAAATTATTAGCACCAGCGAAAAAAATTTTACTTTCATTGAAGATTCATTTACTCCTCACCTTAATCTTCTAAGGTCTTACCAAGTTAAAAGATGGCTTAAACGAACAAACGTAAACATTTGGTTCTCCCTCTATTTATCAATCTAACATAGTGCAAATTTCAAGCAAACCTCGTTCAAGAATCAGAAGAATCTTCAAATAAAATTTCCTGCAGCTCTTCCGGTTTCATTCGCTTGATCTTTTGTTCTATTTTCCGACTATAACGACGGTCATTAGAATCAACATGACAATCGCTCTTGCGTTGATATTGCTTTAGAAACACACTAATCTCTTTTTTGATCTTCTCTTTGTTATAAGCCATAATTCCTCATAAAACCATTCTTTATTTTTTAAACTATTATTACTATTTACGAGCACAAATCATATCCTCGCCACTACATACCCCACCGATATCTAACTCGTAAACCCCATCCAAATCTGTCGAATAATCATCACAAACACTCAATTTAATCGTTCCATGTATCCATATTAGCCAAACCTGAAAGTTGGTATCTTGTTCATTACACACTCATTCCTTTAAATTATATTTAATGTTTTAAGGATTTGATAAGAGCGTCATCTTAGATTTTAATCATTAGGAAGATCGCCTTCCCAATCATCCAACCAGTCATCTTTTACAGCACTCGTCATTCGTTCCCAAATCTCATCCGGTATATCCCTTTTCCATACCCCGGACAGGCACAATCTGAATCTCTGACTTTCAGCCGCTTTCACTTCAACTTTTTCGATTATTTGATATGGGTGTTTTGATAATAAATCTTCAAGTGAACCAGCTGCTATATAGGCCAAAGTATGCTTAGAAGTTGCATATCGCACTAGCTCTACAATCAGCTGAAAAACTAAATCCGGATTACTTCTGACATACTTATCCAAATCATCATCAGCCCAGGATGTTGTTTCATAAACAAGCCAAGAATTAATAATATTCTGGATCTGGTCATTATCTTTCTCAATATTAAAATCAGCATTCTTTAGCGATAACATGCTTTTCAGCTTCGTTATAACCTGTTTTGGTATCTTCCAAAAATATGATTTATAGTTAAGAG
>JAKPCT010000284.1 GCA_029553165.1 Bacillota bacterium | reverse complement strand
TCACCGGCAAAGTATCGTGCGACGTTGAAGAGGGATAAGAAAGATGCTGATCGAAGAAGTAACTGCTAAACGGATATTGTCACCCGTGAAAAGTCCAACCACTTGGTTTGGGGTCAGATGGAATATTAATGTTTATCGTGGCTGCCAGCATAAATGTATCTACTGCGATTCGCGCAGCATTTGCTATGGTCTGGATTCGAATAAGATTGTTGTAAAGACTAACGCCGTGGAATTGTTACGTCAGGAACTGGCGGGAAAGAGAAGCAAGGCAATCATTGGTACAGGTTCGATGTGTGACCCTTATGGCCCGGTTGAATTACAATATAATCTTAGTCGCGAGGTATTAAAAGTCATATTCGAGTATGGTTTTGGAGTGCATATCATTACGAAGAGTGATTTGATCTTGCGTGATATTGAGATCTTAAAATCAATTAATGCCAATAACCGTGTCTCGGCGGCTTTTACATTGACAACCGTTGACGATAATTTGGCAGCCAAGCTGGAGCCAGGCGCGCCTTTACCTTCAAAGCGACTTGCCGCAATCAAAAGATTAACCGCAGCAGGAATCTGCACGGGAGTAACTTTGATGCCGGTATTACCTTATATCACTGACTCGGAGGCTAATATCGGCAATATTTTGGAACAAGCCTACAATTGCGGTGCTCATTTTATTATTGCCTCTTTTGGGATGACCCTCCGCGACCGGCAACGGGATTATTACTATCAACAGCTGGACCGTTACTTTCCCGGTTTGCGGCAACAGTATCAAAACCGATATCAAGATGCCTATCATTGCCCGGTTTATAATTATCAAAAGTTGGCGAAGTTACATCAAAGGTTCTGTGAAGAACACCTGCTCATCTCCAGGATGAGTGAATTAACCTCAGGGTTAGTTGAGGTAAAACCGGAACAGTTAAGTCTGTTTGATTGAGCCAAGTGTTAGTTGGTTAATTTCTTTTGAAACAGGTGTAACAATAGCATAATGATGATTAAATGTATGATGAACCCGCTAATAATATACAGAAAGCAGTCACGTAAATTTGACAAACCGGCAAGAAACCCTTCGGTAACCCAAAATGGTGGAAAGATAGCGCCAATATATTTCCATGGTGATCGTAAAAAGAAACCTAACACCGGTCCGACTAATAAAAGTCCCGTTATTTTTGCGACTGCTAAACCTTCGACTTTATTACTGGCTAGGCTTGCTAAAATAATCGCATAGATTGGCGTTTCCAAAGAAACTAATAGGATAATCAACAAAGCAGGTGCGAGATTATAGGATAGTAGACCATTAAATACAATCAATAATAAAGTACCGATAAAACTTAAAAGCGAAAAAGTGATCAGGCGGTAGAGCATGTAACCGGTTGCGGTTATTGGAGTAACACTAATGTATTGCAAAATTCCCTCATCACGTTCTTCTAAAAAGATAAATCCTAACGCCGTCCCAAACATCATACTTGGCAAAATGAGAAAGAAGCTAACGATTAATGGATAATAAGCAGCTAGATTAAAGCTCAATCTGTTGTGAAGCAATGTCGTAACCTCAGGGATGAGCATTCGTACTATTAATATTATCAGAATGGGTGCGAAAAACATTAAGCGCAACATTGAGTCTCTTAGAAGATTTTTGAGATCGTTGCCTGCTAAGCCAAGTAGTTTGTCAAATTTAAAATCCATCATTACGCCTCCCCTTGGATAACATGACGGTTGAAACGGCGTTTTGCCCAGTGAAACATTCCGCGATATTCATGTTATGGGTTGTTAGAAAAATAGTCGTCCCTTGTCTTTTCTGATTGATGATTAGGTCTTGGATGATTCTGGCGTTTTTAGGATCCAGTCCTGATGTTGGTTCATCCAAAAAAAGAATTTTAGGTTTATTAAGTAAGGCGCGGCAAAAGTTAAGACGCATCTTCATTCCTTTCGAAAACTCGGAAACTCTGGTTTTTGCCTCTTGTTCCAGGCCTACCATTGCTAATAATTTCATAGGATCTTCAGTTGGCATTGAATAAAGCTTACTAAAGAAGTTTAAGTTTTCTAGGGCAGTAAATCTACTGTAGAGATTGGGTAATTCAAATCCAACCCCAATATGTTCATAAAAACTGGCTGTAGCTTTTTTCAGTTCCAGCTTCATTATCGCCACTGTCCCACTGTAATTTTGGAGCATTCGGGTCAGAATTTTCTGCGTAGTACTTTTTCCGGCACCGCTTGGGCCAAGGAAACCGAAGATCTCTCCTTCAGCGACTTTGAAAGAGATTCCTTTCACGGTATCCTCTGTGGCACCGGCATAGCGAAACTGTAAATTGGTTACTTCAATTATTTTAAACACCTTCCTTTTGGTATCCTAAATTAATTTTTGGCTCAATACCTTAACAAATGTTTTTAGGTCTATTGATGTTGAATAAATTGTATAGAATGGTCTTCGCTAAATGATACTAAACCTAGTATTGATAAAAGTGGAGGTGATTATTTGCTCATTAATGATTGCGTTAACAAAATAAGATTTTTTTTTAATACTAATAAGATAAAAATAGTGGTCGTAACAGTTAGTATTATAGCACTTTTACTTATTGTTGAGGTAGTTCTTAATCTCTGGGTCAGGCAGAGTTTACGGCGTGCATTCATTACGCTGCCGGAACCGGATACTAAAATAGATGCCAGCATTAATTGGATCAGTATCTTTGATTTTAAAAACGGCAGAATCAGACAGTTGAGGGTAAAGGGCTGGAATTGTACTCTAAGTGAGCTGAAATTCAAAGAACTTTCTGTTGTTAGTAAGGGATTTCAATTTGACTTAAATAGCTTGGTAAGAGATCAGCAGTTAGTATTTAATACGATTGGGGCAACTGAAGTGAAGGCCGTTATCACTGCTGCGTCATTAACTGAATATTTAAAGATCCGTTACCCAGATCTGAAACCGGTAATTACAATAGAAGCTGATAATTTGAGGTATATTGGGGAATTGGAAGCATTGGGGCGACCGATCTCGATTCAGGTGGAGGGAGGTTTACAAGTTTCAGGTTTTAAGAAATTACGATTCTATCCTCAAAAAATGCAGGTTTTAAATCATCAAATTCCCAATAGCTTGTTAAAATTCATTGGGACCCAGCTGCCGCTGGAGTTTGCGGTTTTGGAAGAATGGCCGTTAAAGATTACTGATTTCTCGTTAAGTGAAGGATTGATGCGAATTGTATTGAATGAGCTCCCGGCCGGACAACAGGCAAGCGGGTTCTAATTGAAAGTTAGAGATTGTTTTTTGTGTTAAAGAAGAGTTTGAACTCTTATTTAGTGGGCAGAAGGATAAAATTATCCAAAAAAAAGGTAGATTTCGATATTTTAGAGAATTAAAAAAGCGGAATCAATTATTGGGGAGTCATTGCTTAATGAGACGAATCTTCATTTCAACCTGCGAATATTCTGGTGATATGCATGGTGAAGCCTTAATTACGGAGCTTAAAAAGTTAGAACCGGAGCTTGAGATCTACGGTGTCGGTGGCAGCCGGATGGCTAACGCCGGTATGGAGCTGATCCTTGACCCGACTAAGCTCAGTACCATTGGTTTTATTGAAGCGTTGAAAAATTTTCGCAGGTTAAAACGGTTAATCAGGGAAATAGTTTCGGAATGGGAAAAAAGACGTCCAGATGTTGTTGTTTGGCTTGATTCTTGGGCCTTTAACCTTGAGTTGGCTAAAGCAGCAAAAAAAATGGGAATACCGGTTGTCTGCATCTTTTCACCTTCGGCCTGGGCTTATGGCGCGGGAAGGGCTAAAAGGGTTGCCGAAAATGTTACGCAATTACTGGCTGTGCTTCCGTTTGAGGCGGATTTTTATCGGAAATATGGGGTCCGAACAGAATATATCGGACATCCGCTTTATGATCGGGTGCAGGCTACAATGACTGCTATTGAGTTTCGGGCTAAATATAATCTCGATCCTGAAGCCAAGATCCTGGCTTTATTGCCCGGGAGCCGGCGGCAGGAGATCGCCAGATTACTGCCGGTAATGTTGGATACGGTTAAAAAACTCGATTATCAAGAACCATTACAGTTGGTTTTACCGGTTGCCGGTTCGATTGACCGTTCGTGGCTGGAAACATTAATTAGTGAATCTTCATTGTCGGTCCGGTTGATTGAAAAAGATGTTTATAATTTAATGGCGGCTGCTGATGCAGCAATAATTGCATCGGGTACTGCCACCTTAGAAGCGGCGCTGCTTGGGGTTCCAATGGTGATTGTTTATCAGGTAACAAAATTATCGTATTTTATTTATAAAAGGCTACAAACGGCAGAACACAAAGCCCAACGACCATGGATGATCGGATTACCCAATTTGATTGCCGGGAGTCAGATCGTCCCCGAAATAATTCAGCACGACTTAACTCCGGAGAATGTATTGAAACAATTAGAACCGTTGTTAAATAACCGTGAAACCAATCTGAAGGTCCGGGCGCAGTTAAATGAGATTCGGGAACGGGTTGGACCGGCTGGAGTAATGTCCCGGGCTGCTACAAAAATTATCGGGCTGATTGATGAAGTTTAGAAAATTTGAAAATCCTGATTATTCAGGGTTTTTATTTTTAGTAATTCTGTCTTGGTTCTAGAAGCACTCCCAGGTGAATAAATGATCAACAGAGCATGGGGGTGTTAATAATGAAAATTGTCTTTGTTAACCAGCGGCAACTACGGATTTTGGTTGTTTGTTTCTTTATGATTGTTATAATGATTGGCGCCAGTGCAAATTGGGATAAAGCGGCGCGGAAGATCTTCGGGGTTAAAGCGGGTGTTAAATTGGAAGATGAAGACGTTGCCGGATTACTTCCTGAAGAAGTAACGGAGTTGGTTAAAAAGATGGCCCAAAAAGTCAATCGGGAGCCGGTCAATGCCAGCTACTTTCCGGAAACCGGCGAGATTATCCCGGCGCAATCCGGGAAGGCTGTAGATATTGCTGCTACAGTCAGTCAGGTCTGTTTAGCCAAGCCGGGAGCAACCGTTAAATTAATGATTAGTGAGATGCCGCCAACAATCTCCGAAGAATACTTCAAACCGGTTTATCATGGTAATAAGGAGTTGGACCGGGTTGCGTTTGCGATCAATGTTGCTTGGGGTGAAGAGCACCTGGTTGATATATTAAAGACATTGGAGCAGGAAAAAGTTAAGGCGACATTCTTCTTTGTCGGTACTTGGGTTAAGGCCTTTCCGGAGCTGGTCAGGGAGATTGCCCAATCAGGTCACGAAATTGCTAATCATGGGCTTTATCATGGTCACCCTGCGAACATGAAAAAGGATGAACTCAAGAAGTTGATTGCCGATAATGCAACATTATTATGGGAGATTACCGGGAAGAAATCAGTTAACCTGTTTGCCCCGCCATATGGAGAATTAAACACTTTAATCGTTACTACAGCCGGTGAGATGGGTTACCGGACTGTGATGTGGTCCGTGGATACGGTTGACTGGAAAAACCCGGCACCTGAAGCATTACTTCAAAGGGTGCTCTCCAAGATTGAACCGGGTGGAATCATCCTGATGCATCCGACCATGCCGACCAGAAAAGCGTTGCCGACCTTGATCAAATCTTTACGCCAAAAAGGTTTGGAGCCGGGAACAGTATCATCCGTATTACAAAAACAGGGGTCAAACTGACCCCTGTTTTTTAGTGAAAGCCCTGTTGAATAACCTTCCAGACTTGCGGATCTTCATATCCCAAGCGCCAGAGAGCAACTCCTCTTAAATTATATTTCTTTACCAACGTCATCTTGGCAGCGGTGCTATGGCTGTTTTCGTACCACACCTGGTGGGTTGTGCCCCAGCTTTTATATTGGAAATACGGGACTTTATATTCCGAATGCCATTTGGGTGAGACATTATATTTTTTAATGATCTCTTGAATTGCATTATAATTCCGTGCTTTTCCGGAATGATTAGTCCAATCGTAACCATAACCGGCAAGACCCAGGACGACTTTGTTGGCAGGAAAAGATTTTAAGGTATAGTTAATAACCCGTTCGACCCATGGATATGATGCTACCGGACCCGGAGGTCCTCCGGAATAATGCTGGTCATAAGCCATAATCATAACTTGGTCTAAATATGGCGCTAACGCCGGAAAGTCAAAAGCGCCGGAATGTGGTGACTTTTGATCATCATACGTTTTTGCCGGGACGGAAGCAGTTACCAGAAGGCCTCTTGGTTGCAACACCGCTGCTAATTCTCTAAAGAAGGCGGTTAAATGGCTCCGGTACCCGGCAGGTACATTTTCGAAGTCAATGTTCACTCCTTGATAGCCTTTTTCCAGCAATAACTTTAGGATGTTATTTACTGCTTTGGTACGGGCGCTTGGACTTCCAAGCATTTTGCCAATGGTATTGCTGCTGAAATTGCCGCTTTGGATGTTGTTTATCAAAGCCAGAGTGGTAATTCCGGCAGTTTTAGCATACGATACGGTCTTTTGGTGATGGTTGCCTTTAATGTTGCCATTGTTGTCAATATTATATGAGAAAGGGATAATCATATTGATTGTGCTGATATTTTGTGATAGTGAACGCAAGCCGGTTGGATCATTGGTGTAACTCTCAACATAGTAACCGGCAATAATTTTTTTGCTATTAGCAGTAAATGCCGTGTTGCGTTTGGCATCAACCAGCCATCTGGCGATCCAACCCTTTTGATCAGTATCAGTCTGAACAAATAACCAACCGTTTTGTTCATCAAGTACCAGTAAATTGGTATCTTGTTTAATTGTCTCAACAACCTTGCCATTACTTGAAGGATCACTTCTTAATGCGACTTGGGCAGCATTAACAGTACCCGTGAAGGGGTACAGTTGTTGAGTATTGGTGTTTACCGGCGTTTTCGAAGCGGGGTCGGAGCTTTGCGCCGAGTTACCGCCAAATATTCCGGAGGCTAAATAGACCAATAAAGCCAATATTGTTGTCAGTAAATTGCCTTGCATCGGAAACTCCCTTCAAATGGAGATACGGTGCTAACTTTTTCTCTGTTTAGTGGTTCGAGAAACGTCCGCGTAAACCTTTAAGAACTTCTCCCCAAACCAGTTAAAAGCAACCATTTTCCAAGGTAAATGGTAGAATCGCTTCCCGGATTCGGAAAAAAAACAGGAAAACAAGCAAAAAAAGGATTTTTCGGTTTTTAACGCGAATATATTTTTAGTTTGGGATTTGGTAGTAAATCTCAAATCGGACTGCTGTGTTTGAAAATTAACACCAAAAATAAATTATAAGGATTATACAATGTACCAACGAGCGACATTACCAAATGGACTGCGCATTATTTGTGAAACTATCCCTCATGTTCATTCTGTGTCTTTAGGGATTTGGGTGGGTACCGGTTCCCGCTATGAAGACCCCTCTCTCAATGGAATCTCGCATTTTATTGAGCACATGATGTTTAAGGGAACTTCCAAACGAACAACGAAACAGATAGCGGAAACAATTGATGCCGTAGGTGGTCAACTCAATGCATTTACCACCAAAGAATATACTTGTTACTATGCCAAACTCCTCAACCATCATTTTCAACTGGGTGCAGACCTATTGGCGGACATGGTTACCGATTCAATTTTTCTGCCCCAGGAGATTGACAAAGAGAAACTGGTGGTTCTTGAAGAGATCAAGTCTTATGAAGATTCTCCAGACGAATTAATCCATGATATCTTTTTAGGAGAAGTTTTAAAAGATCATTCCTTGGGAAGAAGCATCCTTGGTCTTCCGGAAACAATCGATCAAATTACCAGAGATTCGATTGTTAATTTTCTTATGCAACATTATACCCCAGATAATATTGTTTTTGCAGTAGCGGGAAACATCCAGTTTGACCAGGTAATGGCAATTGTTCAAAACCGTTTCGCCCATCTTCAGGGCAGTGTTAATTATACTTATCCCGAAATACCGCCAATCGAGCCGAAGACGCTGCTTAAATATAAAGATACCGAACAGGTGCACATCTGTATCGGTACCCGAGGTGTTCCCCGGAAATATCCCAAAAAATATGCGGTCTTTCTTTTAGACAGTATTTTAGGGGGAAGTGTCAGTTCGAGGTTGTTTCAAAAATTACGGGAGGAAGAAGGGTTGGTTTATATGACCGGTTCCAGCCATTCTTTATTTATTGACACCGGTGTCTTCACAATTTATGCCGGGACAAGCATGAAAAACTACGAATTGGTAACGATGCTGATTAAAGCAGAGTTGCAAAAGATCAAGAAGAATCTGGTCGGCCCTGAAGAGTTGGCAAGGGCTAAAGAGCAGATCAAAGGGAATCTGTTGTTGAGTTTGGAAAGCACTTGTAACCGGATGAGTCGGATTGCCAAAAGTGAGATGTTTAATGATGAATTATTGACCCCTGAAGAGAGTGTGGCAAGAATTGAAGCCGTCACCGCGGATGATATTTTAGAAATAGCTGATGAATTGTTTGATGAATCAAAATTAATAACGACGGCAATTGGACCGTTTGAAACAGAAAGTTGATAAAGGGATTCTTTAAAAATGTTAATTGGAAATCTTCAAGTTAAAGTTAAGGTTGTTTCACCATTAATTAAGACTAAAATCCCAATGCCATCATATGCGACGTCCGGATCTGCCGCAATGGATCTGCATGCCTGTTGTGAAGCGCCGATTGTAGTTGCAGCGCGTTCACAAAGCAAGGTGCCTACCGGGATCGCGATTGAACTGCCCCAAAATGTGGTTGCTCTGGTATTTCCACGGAGTGGTTTGGCCTCGAAACATGGAATCTCGCTCACCAATTCCGTTGGAGTGATTGACAGTGATTATCGGGGAGAAATAATCTGTCTGATCAAAAACGATAGTGACGAAGATTTTACCGTCAAGCCCGGTGATCGGATCGCCCAGCTGGGTTTCTTCCCGGTTTATCAGGTTGAATGGGAAGAAGTCTCTGACTTGAGCTCAACCCAACGTGGTACGGGCGGATTTGGTTCGACCGGTGTATAAAGTATTCCTGTCGGTAACCGATTTAATAAAGTAGATCTAAAAATCCGGTAATGAAAGATGGCTTGAAGAGACTATAAGGAGAATGGTAATGTTAGAATCGGATTTGCAAAAATTCCATCAAGAACTTGGTGAATTAAAAAACCAACTGTTGTCAGGAGAAAGTTGTAACTTTACCGTAGAAAAGGACCAGTATACCTTAGCGACCAAGATCGATCTGACAGTTAGTAAGTTGTTGAAGTTGTTAGATTTTAATGTTGCTGATTAAGCTGAAAGATGGATGACATTGATTCTTTGTTGGGCTTTGTTTAAAGTTTTTATTAGAGCAAATTACTGATTACGTCGCCGGACGTAATTTTTTTAACCAATTAAATATAATTTTTTGGATTAAAATATGTTATAATTTTTTGGAATAGTTTACGATTAAAAATGATCAGCTATAATTTTGAAAGGAGCTAATGGAATGAATATCACAATTGAAAGAGTTGCTGAAGAAGAGCTAAAACCACTTTATAGCGATCCAAATCAATTGGGATTTGGAAAAGTCTTTACTGACCATATGTTTACGATTACTTATCACAAGGGTAAGGGTTGGGTAGAACCGAAGATCAGTAAGTATGAGCCTTTTCAGATTGATCCGGCCGCAGTTGTTCTCCACTATTCCCAAGAAATATTTGAGGGATTGAAAGCCTATGTTACTGACGACGGAAGAATCTTATTATTCAGACCAGAGGCAAATGCCAAACGGATGTATGATTCGGCGATCAGAATGTGTATGGAACCATTACCGGTAGAGATGTTTGTAGAAGCGATCGAAACTTTGGTTAATCTGGATAAAAAATGGATTCCAAGAGCTCCGGGAACTTCGTTATATATTCGCCCCACATTAATAGGGTTAGGATCGGCTTTGGGAGTTCATCCGGCTGATGAATATATGTTTTACGTAATTTTAAGTCCGGTGGCCGCGTATTTTAAAGAAGGATTTAAACCAATCAGTCTCTATGTTGAAGATACTTATATCCGGGCGGCTATCGGCGGAGTTGGAAATGCTAAGACCGGTGGTAATTACGCAGCCAGTTTGCTCGCTGCCGCTAAAGCACAGGAAAAAGGCTTTTCTCAAGTACTATGGTTAGATGCCAAAGAACGGAAGTATGTTGAAGAAGTAGGAGCAATGAATATCTTCTTTGTTATTGGTAAGAAGCTGGTCACTCCCAATCTGGGCGGTTCGATTTTACCGGGAATCACCCGGGCATCGGTTATTGAATTAGCTAGAAGTTTAGGGTATGAAGTCGAAGAACGCCTTATTTCAATTGATGAAATCATTGATGGTGTAAACCAAGGTACTGTAACTGAAGCTTTTGGTACCGGTACTGCGGCAGTTATTTCACCGGTTGGATCTTTATATTACAAAGAACATGATTATAAGATCAATAATTATCAAGTTGGCCCAATAACCCAGGAACTTTACACCAAACTTACTGACATCCAGTATGGCCGTGAAAAAGATCAATTTGGTTGGGTTAAAGAGATCGGGAGACTTTAATTAATTGTAATCTTGATTAGCAGCCTGGATTTGATACTGGGCTGTTTTTTATTATTTAATTGAATCTTTGTTAAACATTATGATAAGATTGGACATGTAAAAAGATAAATTGTACAATAAAGTAGATTATGAAAGATCATTAAGTTTATATTTTGGTTTCATGGATACCGTTGTGTAATGGTATTCATTCAAGCTAATACATAGTAACGGGGGAGTAATCGTGGATTCATTAACTGTAGTCAAGGATTTTTTAAAAAAATACCAGTTGGATTATGAAGAAATTAATATGGAGGAACAATGCCGGATTTTCCTGGCAGAGATGGAGCAAGGCCTTGCCGGAAGCGGCAGTTTGGAGATGATCCCTACCTTTATTGAGGTTGGTAATGAGATTCCGCTCAATCAAAGGGTGATTGTCCTTGATGCTGGCGGGACCAATTTCCGGGTAGCTACTGTCTATTTTGACGCTGAGCAAAAGCCGGTAATCGAAGATTTTAAAAAATATTCAATGCCCGGAATTGAGCGGGAACTTGATAAAACAACTTTTTTTGCGACGATGGCTGAATATGTCAAGGATGTAATTGATAAATCTGACAGGATTGGTTTTTGTTTTTCATACCCAACCGCAATGAATCCAAATAAGGACGGTAAAGTGATCCGTTTCTCCAAAGAAGTTAAAGCTAAAGAGGTTGAAGGTGAGCTGATTGGTGAAAATCTGAAAAAAGCCTTGGCGGACCTTGGTTTTTTCTGTGATTCGAAGAAAATTGTGATTCTTAATGACACGGTAGCAACCTTGGTTGGTGGTCAAGTGGCCAGCCGGGGACGTGCTTTTGACAGTTATATTGGGTTTATTTTGGGGACTGGCACCAACTGTTGCTATATTGAGAAAAATGCAAATATAGTCAAGAATCAACAGCTGGATCCGGATAAAAGTCAGATTATTAATGTTGAATCAGGCGGCTACCGGAAAGCGCCTCAAAGCCTGATTGACCTTGAGTATGATCGGTCTACGGTCAATCCAGGAATGGCAACTTTTGAAAAGATGATCTCTGGCAGATACTTAGGTGATATCTGTACTTTGGTGATCAGACATGCGGCAACGGATGGTATTTTTACCAGTAACGTAAGTGAGCGGTTAAAAACAATCACGGTTAATACGATTGATATTAATAATTATATCTGTAATCCCTTTAATAAGGCTAATGATAATCCGGTTACCAAGGCTTTAAGTGAAGGTAACAGCGAGGACTATGAACGGATGTACCACCTGATCGACCGGGTGGTTGAACGGGCTGCTAAATTAGTAGCGATCAGCCTGGCGGCAATGGTGCTCAAGTCCGGTAAAGGTCAAAATCCCTGTTATCCGGTATGCATAACTGCTGAAGGGACTACTTTCCATCAATTTAAAGGTTTAAGAGCAAAGACGGAATATTATCTCAAACAATACATGGTTGAAGAGAAACAGCGGTATTATGAGATGGTCAGTGTTGAAAATGCGACACTAATTGGTGCAGCGATTGCCGGGTTGACTAACTAATATAATTTTAGTTACTTCCGGGAAGACTATTTCCCGGAGGTGGAGAATGATGGGTGAACAGTTTACTCCTGATGCAGTCGGTAAAGAAGTTGGAGTGAGAATTGATCTTCTGAAGGGACATCCCAAACCACGCGAGATTAATTCGCAGGAACACCAGATTGAAGACGCTGAACATGGTGATAATAAAGCTGTTAAATCAAGTGGGAATCATGAACACTAAGAAGTTTGTCGTTAGGTTGGAGCAGATCCAACCTTTTTTATTTTTAGGCAGGAGATCGCGTTTTTAATAATGAATTAATTTATATTATGGACAGAGTGTAAGATAATGGCGGTTGAAGCAGTAAATTATTGTTATTGGTACTGCTAATTTGAATTTTCTGTTTTGATATTTATATTAAGCATAAATGGAGTGACATTAACTTATGATTACAGTAACTGATTTAAATGGACCACAACAGGAAGCGGTCTGTCATCTTGAAGGACCGCTTCTTATTTTAGCAGGAGCCGGTTCCGGTAAAACCCGCGTCTTAACTTACCGGATTGCGCACTTAATTTCGCAGGGGGTTGCTCCTTGGAACATCCTTGCAGTTACATTTACCAACAAAGCGGCCCAAGAGATGCGTGAACGGGTCGAAACGTTAATCGGTAAAGAACTGGCGCAGGCAATCTGGGTATCAACTTTTCATACCGCGTGCGTCCGTATCTTAAGGCAGGAGATTCACCATCTGGGTTACGACCGTAATTTTGTTATCTTTGACAGTCAGGACCAGTTAACTTTAATAAAGAAAGTCCTGAAAGAACTGAATTTGAGTGACAAAAGCTACCAACCAAAAACCATGTTAAATTCGATCTCCGGAGCGAAGAATGAATTGATTGGCCCTGAAGAATACGACCGTCAGGCGGCTGATTTCTGGTCGCGGACGGTAGCTGAAGTATATCAGCTTTATCAAAAAAAGTTACGGACTAATAACAGCCTTGATTTTGATGATATCATCAGACTAACTGTTAAATTATTCCAAGACGTCCCTGAAGTATTGGAAAAATATCAGGAGAAGTTTAAATACATCCTGATCGACGAATATCAGGATACCAATCATGCGCAATACAAATTGGTCAATCTTTTAGCCGGTAAGTACCGCAATCTTTGTGTAGTTGGTGACGATGACCAATCGATTTACAGTTTCCGGAGTGCCGACATTCGCAATATCTTAGAGTTTGAGCGGGACTTTCCGGAAGTCAAAATCATCAAATTGGAACAGAATTACCGTTCAACCAAGAATATTTTACATGTTGCCAATGAGGTGATCAAAAACAATCGCGGCCGGAGAGCCAAAAGACTTTGGACCGAAAACCATGAAGGTGAAAAGATAGGGATCTACCGTGCTGATGATGATCGGCATGAGGCCTGGTTTGTTGCTGAAGAGATCAAGCGGCTGGTCCGTGAAGCCGGATATCAATACAATGATGTTGCCTTGTTATATCGGACAAATGCTCAATCGCGCAGTTTTGAGGAAGCATTTATCCAAAGAGGTATTCCGTATCGGGTGATTGGCGGAGTCCGCTTTTACGAACGTAAAGAAATCAAGGACATCCTTGCTTATCTTCGGTTGGTCCATAATCCTGAAGACCGGATCAGTTTAACCAGGATTATTAATGTTCCAAAACGGGGAATCGGTGATGCCAGTTTCGAACGGTTTCTTTATTATCTTGATGACAATAATTATTCAGTACTGGAAGGGTTACAGCATCTTGAAGAGATTCCTTCATTGACATCCCGGGCTATAAAACCGCTTCAATCATTTTATCATCAACTACTCAACTGGTTACTAATGAAGGAGACAGCATCAGTTAAAGAATTGGCGGAGACGATCTTAAAAGACAGCGGTTATCT
>JAKPCT010000272.1 GCA_029553165.1 Bacillota bacterium | reverse complement strand
GTATGGTTGCGACCGGCATACACATGCACTTCCTAATAATTGAATGTCTGTTTATATTACCCATAAGGACTCATTTCTAATAAATGAAATATTGTGAATAAGTGAGATTTTAAGAGAAAAATGAAGATCATAGAGGGAGGATGATAACTTGGACATTATTAAAGATATATCAGAATTATCAATAAACGAAAGACAATGTATAGCAATAGTATGTTTTCAAAGATTCTGTAATAAATATAATATTCATCTTTTTAGCCCCCTAATTTCTTTGGACAAAAGTGAAAATGACCTTACTCCAATTTGCTAGACACCAAGAATGGCTGATTTAATAAATCAGAGAGGTGTCGAAATGTCAAACAAAGCTAAATTATTAAAATTAGATGAAGCAACACAGACATTACTTAAAAATCAAATCGAACAACTGGGGATGTATGGTATTGAATATGGATATTAATAATAATGTATATATTTGGGTAACTGATGTTAAACCTCATGATGATGTATATATATTGGATGGCAGAGCCTTTGATGATGAATTTGGTTTTGGTGGACAAGATTTAAGAAAGTATTCTGGTGATATTTTATTAATATCTTGTAAAGAATTGATCAAGATTAATGGTGAACTGGGACTAATTCATATATCACGTAGAGGAAGATTATGGACATTAAACAATAATAAAATTCCTGAAACACCATTTTTATTAACAAATAATATCAATATTAATCATAAGTACAGTGATATGGTAAGTATGAAGCCTTCAGATGATGCATTGGAAGTTTTTAATAGGGATAAAAAAGGCATTTATCCTATTATTTCTGATAATTTTATAGGTGTTATTACATATGAGGATGGTTCTACATGGCTAGATGCATTTTCAGATGTTGGTAGCGAAATTATGGAAAAAGAAGAAGTTATAACTTTTAGTGAATGGGATACTGAAGCAGGAACTATTAAACGAATTGACTAACCATAAAATCAATATTTAAACCTATAAGCTATAACGAAGTCTTGCTTGTGGGCATGTTTCAAAAGTGGCAACTTTACCCCATAAAAATTGGTACGGTTAGCAGAACAAAAACCTACTTTTGAATACTCAAAATAACAGTTTAGAACCATTTGAAAGGCATTATTTAGTTAAGATACTATATAATATTGAGAAAAAAGAACTCCTGAGAGATTCACTTATAAAGATAACTAAAGCAAAATGGGCATCTCAAAAGTTAAGACATAGGGCAATGAAAGAGATTGCTAAATTGGATAAAAGAAATTAGTGAGTATTTAAATTACAGGTTGTCGGCATGTTTCAAAAGTGGCAACTTTACCCCCCATAAAAATTGGTACGATTAGTAGAACAAAAACCTACTTTTGAATACTCAAAAATGTGAGTTTTCGAAGTATATGGGAGCTATAACTGCTATAAAGAAGATAGCATATAAAACAGATTCGTTATCTGAACATGATATCGCAAGAAATGCTGAATTCAAGTCCCATGTTTTAGTCTCTGACCGATTAAAAGATATTTTTGAAAAAGAGAAAATAAAAGGCGTAGAATTTAGAGATGCAACAATAGTAGTATAGTCATGAGATATACCCAGTTCTTTTAAAGTATTGGTGAAGGTCTTTTTAAATTGGGGACCTCGGTCGGTTTTAAAACAAAGTGGCTTTTTGCCCCACCTTTCAACCGCATCATTAATAAATTCCAACACATTAGCAGTTGTAGCCATTTTTAAAAATTAATCATGTTTGTACTGGATAATAGTTTTATCTGTTTAACCGATTGCAACGAACATATGTTCCTGGTATAATTGTAAAGAACATATGTTTGTTTTTTTGAGGTGAGCGTTGCAGTGGATGTTCTTGAAAAGGTAAAAATATTAGCCGGTGCGGCTAAGTATGATGTAGCCTGCGCTTCGAGTGGCAGTAACCGGACCAATGATTCGAAAGGACAGGGAAATTCGGCTTCGTCACCACTGGGGATCTGCCATAGCTGGTCTGCTGACGGACGATGTATTTCCCTGTTAAAGATCCTTTATTCGAACTATTGTATCTATGACTGTGCCTACTGTATTAACCGCCGTAGTAATGACATACCACGGGCGGCTTTAACCGTTGATGAACTGACCGATTTAACGCTCAGTTTTTACCGGCGTAATTATATCGAGGGGCTTTTCTTAAGTTCGGGGATTATCAAGAGTCCTGATTACACCATGGAACTGTTACTGAAAGTGATCAGGAAACTCCGGACCGAAAATAATTTTAACGGTTATATTCATTTGAAAGTTATCCCGGGAGCCAGTCCGGAATTGATTCATCAAGCCGGGTTGTTTGCAGACCGGCTGAGTGTGAATATCGAACTTCCTTCCGAACAAGGACTGCAGCGATTGGCGCCGGACAAGAAACGTGAGGCTATTTTAACGCCGATGGCCTATATCACAACGGCAATAGAAGCGAATGCCGAAGAACGGAAACTCTTTCGCAAGGCAACACCATTTGTTCCGGCGGGGCAAAGTACACAACTGGTAGTTGGCGCTTCGCCTGATACCGACTTTCAAATCTTAAGGTTAAGTGAAGAATTGTACCGGAGAGTAAAGTTGAAGCGGGTCTATTATTCGGCCTATATTCCGGTGAATCATGATCAGAAGCTGCCGGTGGAGCCGGTCCCTCCGATGAAGCGGGAACACCGGCTTTATCAGGCTGATTGGCTAATTCGTTTTTATAAGTTTCAAGCCCAGGAGATCGTTAATGAACAGTTCCCGACATTGGAAACGGAGCTTGACCCTAAAACCAGTTGGGCATTGCGCAACTTGCATCTTTTTCCGGTTGAGGTTAACCGCGCTGATTTAGAAACTTTACTAAGAATCCCGGGCGTAGGGTTGCAATCAGCCAAAAGAATCGTAGCGGCACGCAGGTTCACCAAACTGACCTTTGAAAATTTAGTAAAGATGGGTGTGGTCATAAAACGGGCCCGGTATTTTATTACTTGTGGTGGCAAGAAGGCTGAAACTGGCGTTAATGAAGCTGATATTCGCCGGCAGTTGACAGTGGCAGGAAACCGCTCAAAAGTTCAACAACTGCAATTAACCTTATTTGATCAAATTTGAACTCTAACCGAGGTGGAACGATGTTGAATTATATTTATGATGGTACTTTTGAAGGATTTTTGACGGTGATTGATATCCTTTGGAATATTGATGTTCAAAACATTCTGATTTCGAATGCAAGAAATTACCAGCCGAATTTATTTGATGACCCGATTGTGATTACAACCGATCCTGCAAAGGCCTGTAACCAAATGGAGATATTAAGAAAATATCCTCGGGACGTATTTGAAGACATCAGTTACTGTTTTATCTCCGAAGAGCCGGGAATTGAATTGATAATCTTGGAATATTTTAAACGACTAGCTGGTTGCAGTCCCGCCGATATCAACCGCTTTCGCGAGAATTTTGCTGATAACACTATTAAAAAGGTCCGCGACCTGGCCAGGAAGGTCAGTTATGAAATTACCCGTTTTCATGGTTTTGTACGGTTTCGTCAATTGCTCAATGGTGTTTACTATGCGACAATTGCACCGGATTATAATATTGTTCAATTCTTAGCGCCGCACTTTACAGCACGTTTTGCGGATCAAAACTGGTTGATTCATGATCTGAAACGCCGTACGGGTATTTATTATGAAACTGATCGGAACCGTTGTGTTTATCTTCCGTTACTTGAAGCAAATCCGAATCTGAACAACCAGATCAGTAATATTGTTTATAATCAGCAAGATAACCTGTTTCAGGAATTATGGAATGCATATTTTCACGAGATTGCTATTACTGAGCGAATTAACAAAAAGTTGCAACGCCAGCGAATTCCAAAACGCTATTGGAAAAACCTTGTTGAAAGAATTGAGGATTAATTATTATTGCAATTGACAATAGGTTTTCTTATCCCCATAATAAATTTTATTGTTTAATAGTTGTGGAAAGAGATCGGAAAACCATTACTTGCAAAATTGACAAAGCTTCATTTACAAGATATACTTAAATTAAGTAGTATTACAGGTTATAGTACTATTAATTTGAGGTGAATCTTATTATGCAATTAGAAGATTTTAAGCTGAATCGCCAAGGATTAAGCAGGGTTTTAGGGGAATTGGAAGCCGAGATTATGGAGTTGATTTGGCAAAATAACCTGACAACGGTTCGTGATGTCTATGAGGAGTTGCGGAAGAAGAAGAAGATTGCTTATACTACCGTGATGACAATTATGGGGCGGTTGGCCGGTAAAGGTTTATTGCAAATTGATAAACAGGGAACCGCCTATATTTATAATCCGGTGATCAGTAAGGAACAATTTGAGCAGGAGACGGTTAAGCGGGTGCTTGACAGCGCTTTGGACTTTAATAATAAGGGTGTAGTCAATTATTTTGTGGAGAAGGTTAAAGCCAAGCAGATGGATGCAGAACTGCTTTCACAGCTAGAGGAGTTGCTCCAAAAAGCAAAGGAGGGTCAATAGGTGTTTTCTGACCATCAACCAATCTTTTTCTTCCTATTGTTTGCTTCGCTGCTTACTTTTGTGGTTGTTTTAGCTGCCAGTCTCTTTTTGAAAGAACCCCGGATCAGGACAAAGCTTTTTATCTTACCGCTGGTCCTTCCGTTGTTGGCAGTAATTTATAATTATGCAATTATCAGGAAAGACTGTTCCACTTTTACGATCTTCAGTAATCTGCATTGGCTGTGCCTGATGGAGAGTAAATTTCGTCCGGTGATTGTTGTAATAATTTCAGGTTCGGTATTGATCAGCTTGGTCTGTTTGATCAAGCGGGTTGTTGATTATCGTCGGTGGTCGCTGTTGAGAAACATCAGCAACGAAAATGATACCTTTTTTGAAAATGTTGCCCGAATCTGCCGGGAAGTTAATCTGCCGGAATTGAAGACGCTAATCGTCAATACCCAAACACCGGTCTGTGCTGTTTATGGAATCAAGGAGAAGATGTTGGTGATTAGCAGCTATCTGATTGAGCAGATGGAGCCGGAAGAACTCAAGGCAATCATTTTGCATGAACTTGCTCATGTGAAACGTAGAGATAATCTGCAGTTTTGGCTCTGGTCATTCTTAAAAGATTTATTGATTTTCTCTCCATTTGCTTTCATATCATACCTGTTCTACCGTAATGAAGTAGAACGTGATTGTGATGAAACAGCGCGTCAATCTTTGGAAGGGAGAGGAATCTTTTTAGCAAGTGCATTGATCAAATTCGTCCGCTTACAACAGTCATCTCCGGTTAGTGTGGGAATGGCTTTTGTGAAAGGAAAAGCAGTTGAATACCGTATTAAATCAATCCTGCAAAACGAACCCAAGGACAGCTGGGGATTTCAGACAGTGTCGGTTATTATTCTGTTGTTGTTCTTTAGTTTTAATTATTTATGTTAAGCAAAATCTTAAAAGCGTTGCTTGTTGGAGTGCTCAACCGGCAACGCTTTTTAATTTGTTTACGGATCGAGGTTAAAGACAGCATTGAAGTTTTGGTTTTAAGTTTATTAATGCTACCTCATCGAATTCATACTTGTTATTATCCTGACTAAACGCTAATTGAATTCGAATTAGCTTTGGGTAGTTCAATAAGGCCAATGGCAATTCAATTACAATTCGATCTTGGTCAAGCAGAGGTTTTGGGAGCGGCAATGTATTTTCGGTTGCCGGATCTTTTAGATAACTGCTCCAGTCGCCTGCGCTATTGTTGACAATTAGGAGGAATTCGACACCTAATTTGGACGATTTTTCACTGGTCTTATTTTTGCCATCAATGTCAATCCCGAAGACCAGTTGCGTGGAGTTGGTTGTTTTTTTGCTTATCTTATCTTTGCCGGAGATCCTTAAAACTAGAGTATCAGGATTGGCCTGTGACCATTCCAGTCTGGCAGGAATAAAATTTTGTGCAGCTGTAGGGGGGAGGGTAGCAGTTGAAAACAGCAAGAAGTTAGGATTACTATTATTTTTAGCCATTATTAATAAGCAGAGTACGAAGATTAAAATCAAAATTACCATAAGATATTTAGTATCCATCAAAATTCCTTCCTTTTTAAAAAGTTTGATTATCCTTTTAACTTAATTCCTTCAACCTTAGAATGTTCAGCAATAATTTGACCGTCCTTTAATTCATAGATGAGGTCACAGTATTTCGCTTGCTCCAAATCATGCGTTGCAATAATAATCGCTAAACCTTCATTCTTTAGTTTGGTAAAGAGATTCATAATCGGTTCTTTCTCATTTTTCTCCAATCTTCCGGTCGGTTCGTCAGCTAATAAGATTTTAGGGTTGTTGATTAAAGCCCTGGCAATCGCTACTCTTTGCATATCACCACCATTTAATTGTTTGGGTAACAGATGTTGTTTAGCTGTTAAGCCGACAATCTCTAAGACTTCCATAACTTTGTGCCGGTTACGTTTTTTGGCAAAGAGTAGTGGTAATTCTACATTCTCGTAAACATTAATTGTCGGGAACAAATAGAAGAGCTGAAAGATAAACCCAATATTCTCACGTCTAAATTCCACCAAATCTTTCTCTTTTAAATTGGTAACATCGGTTCCATTAATGATTAAACTTCCGGAGGTTGGCGTATCGAGACATCCAACCTGGTTTAAGAAGGTAGTTTTTCCGGAGCCGGAACGACCAATGATACTGATTGCTTGGCCTTGTTTCAGTTGCAAATTGAGCCGATGGAGTGCTTTTACAACTTCACTGCCGCGGTTGTAGTAGCGTGAAAGATTTTTAGCTTCTAAAACGGTTGTATTTATCATCCTGCGATTCTCCCTTCATTGAGATGAATAACCCGGGGTACTTGGGTGGCAATCTCATGATCGTGAGTTGCCAGGATAATCGTCAGACCATTTTGATTTAAAGTTGTAAAGAGATCGAGAATCGTATCTCTGGTTTTAGTATCCAAATTGCCGGTCGGTTCATCGGCTAACAGAATTTTGGGATGATTGACTAAAGCGCGGGCGATTGCCACCCGTTGCATCTCACCGCCGGAGAGTTCATTAGGACGATGGGTCAGGCGATGTCCTAATCCAACCAGTTCCAGTAGTTCTTTGGCTTTATTTTTCATTTTACTACCGGACCATAACAATGGCATCTCAACATTTTCGAGCGCTGATAGAGTAGGGATTAGAAAAAAATCGGTGAAGATAAAGCCGATGTGTTCGCGACGAAAACGATCAAGGACTTCGCCTTTGATCTTCGGAACTCCTTCGGCAGTAATCTGTCTGCCGGCGATCTCTAATTGACCGTTAGTAGGCAGGTCCATACAACCAATTATATTGAGTAACGTCGTTTTACCGGCACCGGATGGTCCAAGCAGACAGATGAAATCACCTTCTTTGATATTGGTTGTAATTTCGTTTAAAGCGGGAATTGTTTCAATGCCACGCTTATAGAGTTTCGACAGATTATTAATTTTAATCATTAAGCTTCCCCCTTTTGGTAGTCAACAACCTCTGTTATTGGGAACGGATTGCTTCCATTGGTTTGACTGAAGCGGCACGAAAAGCGGGATACCAACCGGCCAACATCCCTAAAATTATCGAAAAGCCGATACTGAGAAAAACCGTTTCCACCGAGAACCCAATTAAGGAGCTGGATTTGGCTGCATATGGTAATGTATTACGGACAAAGGCCTCAATTAATTTGGAAAATGATACAGCTAAAGTAACGCCGGTAAATCCGCCTACAGCGCAGACGATTATCGTTTCGAGCCAGATCAGTTTGAAGATATCAAACCGTGATGCACCGGCGGCTTTCATCATTCCAATCTCTTTGGTACGTTCATAGACTGCCATTAGGATTGTGTTTAATACCCCTATGGCTCCGATTGCAATTGCAATAATAACAATAACCGTAACAAAGATTTTGGTGCTTTGGACCAGATTATTGGCAGTTGATAACAATTCAGATAAGGGGAAAACATTGATATTGTTATCCATAGCCCGTAAAGAAGCTACAACTTCATCAGCCTTTTCAATATCTTCCAACTTAACCAGTACTACCACTAATTTTTCATGAAGTTCAAATAGTTGTTGCAGTGTTTTTTTAGGAAGAAAGTAAAAACTGTCATCCTGGGTATGAGTTGCTTTTAAGATACCAACTACCTGTAGTCTTTGCTCTTTAAGTTGATAAAGGTCACCAATCTTTAATCCTTCCAACTTTGCCGCACTTTCACCAAGAATAATCTGATTGTCGCCTGTAAACCAGGATCCGTTAATCTGCCAGTTATCCTTTAATCTGAGGTAATCAGGATCAATCCCCATAAAGATACGGTTTTGATTGTTTTGAAAGTCTAAGATCGCATCCATAATTATTCCTGCAGTCTGGGCTATCCCTGGCGTTTGCTTAATCTTTTCCAGGACTGATTCATGCATGTAACGGGGCCATTTTCCCCCATGAAGGACAATCGTGGCTGCTTCATAGGGACAACCTTTAGGTACAATCATGATGTGGGCTCCTAAAGCGCCCAGTTCCTGCTTTAATCCTTTTTCATAGTTGGCTTGAAATTGAATCAAACTATATAAAACCGTAATCGCAATTGCTACTCCTAAAGTTGTTAACAGTGATCTGCTTGGACGGCGCAACAGGTTTTTGGCAGCTAATCCGAACCATTCTTTCATTGAATCACCCTCCTGAAATACGTAATAACTTCAATCCTTGTGATTATTCGGTTTTTAAAGCCTGAATCGGGTTTGCGTTCGCAGCTTGGTAAGCCGGATAGAGACCGGCAAACACTCCGATTGCTAAGATAAACAATATACAATAGAAGATGTTATGGAGATCCAGACTTACTACACTGCCGTTGGGCGTGATTGGTAAAAACTGTTTGACAATTATTTCAATATTTCGGGCACCGATTAGAGCAATTAAGATTCCCAAAACCCCTCCAATTAATGAAAGTGTCAGTGTTTCCAGCCAAATTAAAGTAAAAACATGCCTTTTGGAAGCGCCGGTGGCTTTCATAATCCCGATCTCTTTGGTCCGTTCGAATACCGACATCAATACAGTATTGAGGACTCCTAACGCGCTGATGACGATGGCAATTAAGACAATCGAAAAGATCAGGGTTTTGGCTGAACCCATCAAATTGAGCATTGTCCCCATCAGTTCCGACATTGTTAAGACATTGATTCCTTCAATCTCTTGCATTTCCATGGCGATTTGTTCGGCTAAAGCCGGATCGTTGACCCTGATTTGAATTCCGGTTATTTGCTGCGGTTTATCAAACAACTGTTGTGCAGTTTGAAGCGGAATATAGAAGAATCCGTCATCCTGTGTTCCGGTGGATTCTAAGATTCCGACTACCCGAAAGGTCCGGTCGTACTCCGGAATATAGATTTCATCGCCAAGCTCCGCCAATTCGACTAAAGCGGCATTATAACCAAGGATCATCTCATTTTCACTTTGAAAGAATGAACCGTTGAGCTTCCACCAGTTCTTCAGTTGAATAGTTCGTTCATCGATTCCAAGGTAAATGTCCGTCCGGCCTTCTTCCGGCCGCACCAAACCGTGCATCAGTACCGGAGCTGCAATTTGAACCCCATCTATCCGGCTGATTTGCTCCAGAACCGACATCTCCATATATGCGGGAATCTGGCCACCTTTTAAAATCAGCGAGGCTGATTCAAACGGACATCCCATTGGGACTGCCATAATATGGACACCCATCTGTTGGAGTTGCTCTTTGAGGGCGACCTCATAACCCTGATTAAAAGAGAGGAGGGTAAAGAGGACAGCCACTGCGGCGGCAATGCTTAAAATTGTTAAGAAAGTACGGATCTTTCGTTGGGTTAGATTTTTTAAAGCAAAGATACTGTATTTCACCAGCTCATCACCCTTTCATTGCAACCAAATTGTTGGACTGATTAAAGTTAATATGATACACCGTCTCCGACAAACATGATCCCTTGTTTGGTTGACCAGACTTTCCCCATAACCTTCACTTTCGTGCCGGGTTTGGCTGAAATATAGATGTTCGTGGGGTGATTATAAACAAAGATTTGACCGGTTTCATCCTGGAGGAAGAAGTAACCGCCTGCCGGGCACATCGACCCGATTACCCCTTCGATCACCGACTCTTCTTTGGAATATTTCTCGATATTGGCAAGGACCGCACTAACTTTGGTGATCTTAGCGTCAGTAGGAATTGGTTTGCCATAAGTTGTTTGTTTGGGAGCACAACCAACAATGAAGATGATCGTGAGGGTTAGGACCAAGATGATCAAGATTAGTTTTTGAGTGGGTTTCATCAATATCAACTCCTTTACTTTCCTTGCATTAATTCTTCAAAAACAATCAATTGTTTTTTAACTGAAAAAGCAATTGCCTGCGATGACTTAACGGCACCTTCTGCCTGTTTGATGTCTTTTCCAATCTCAAGAGGATCATTACTGGTTTTGCCAATAAATTGGTTTAAAAACTGTGGACTGCGTAATGCAGCCCGTGCTTTTTCACGGTCGCGCTGGATTCCGACGGCGCGGATTTTTAAGTTTTTTCCTGCCGGGTCATGTTCCAACGCAACGACGACTTCAATTGCGCCATAATCTCCTTTGGCGAGATGAGTTCCGATTGTTCCGGCCCTGACTCCCTTCTTATAGACCGGCCAGAACCGAAATTGATTTTCATCCGGATCTAACTTAGCCCCGAGACGCTTTTCAATAGTTGCTTTCTTGGCTGACGGGACATCAACTATGACCGTTTTGTAACTGTCAGCATCAAAGTACTCCTTAATGTCACGATCGGGGAACCTCCAGACGCACAGTCCGGCAAAGATAATCTTGGGGAAGCACAATAACCCGCTTAGAGTCAGGATTAGCAAGTAAAGCAGACGGCATTTTCTCATGCTGGTTCACTCCTTTTAAGATTTGGTAATTGTCCGATAATTTAAAATGAGGCTCCAAGTTGTAAAGTGATTGCTTCGCGTTGCGTCGGAATATCCATATTATGAACGTGATTGTTGTTAAATCTTTCATAGGCGAATTGGAGCTCAAGATTCTTATTAAAACTATATTTGAAACCAATTGCCTTACTGGAGAAGTTGGTTTTAGATGTATCATAGGGGCGCCAGTAGTCATATTTACCAATGACTTCAAAGTCCGGGAGAATCAGATACCGTAATTCGCCATAATATCCCCAGGCATCTCCTGTAGTAATACTGTCTCCGGTTTGCAGCCGGTTTTTACCAGTGACTATTTCACCGCGAAATAGAGCCGGCCCGTTCGAATATTCAATATCCAAGGCATATCTGGTCTTAGTTTCAATAGCGTTACGGTCAGGACTGGCATGCATATTCTGGGCGACATCTTCACCTGGTTTAAAGTAAGGGAGGACTCCGGTTAGCCCGGAGAGACCAATCCGCAGATCGGAATTAGCAGTTGTAAAAGAACGGGCGATTCTGGCAGTTACTACCTTATTGTCATCGGTATCGGTCCGGTTCGGTCCGTTGCCATTACTGGCCATCAACCAATAATCGTATTTACCAAGTATCCCAAATACGGAGACACCGGTATCAATTCTCAATCCCAGTGTTTTTGGATATAGGGTCTGAATAATTTGCGAATGTGTGTCATATTCTGCTAATTGCCCAAATGGAATAACTTGTTGCCCGATTTTTAAGGTGGGCTTGCCTAAACCGGTGGGGATCAGCAGGTAAGCATTGTCGTAATGCATATCTTTCATCGCATTATGCATTGATCCGCCGGCGTAAATTTGAAATACGAGGGTTAATAAGTCTCCTGATTCTCCCTGGAACGTAAATTGGGGATTTAATTCAACTCCCGGAAGGTCAAAACTGTTGGAATGATCATCGCTGAAATAACGAAAAGTTAATTCACTGTTAAGTTCGGACTGGAGCGAAGCAAAAGCGGGCAGCGCTACTGTTAACATTAAAACTAAAATAGTGCTGAGACAGGGTACTAGTTTTTTAATCATTAAACAACACCTCTTTACATCCCGACATAGTACTATAACGTGTAGTACTAATTAGATTATATAATATTCTTTATGAAAAGGGAAGGGTTAATTTATCAGTAGCATTGAGGGGGAAAGAATTTTTGGTGAGATTAGCTATTTTAGATGGTGATTAATATTTTTTAAATAAAGGGAAATGTGTTTATTTAGCGAATAATTGTTTTGGAAAAAAGATGGGGATCATCTCAATGAAGGCATTCAAAAAAATAATCATATTTTTTATGTTAATTATTAGTATTATTGTAGTTACTGTTTTCAGTATTAATCAGTATGTACAATCTGTCGGACAGCAGCAGATCGTTACAATCGACGCTACGCCTCGGGCCGATGCAATTATCGTCCTTGGCGCTTATGTTTTTCCGGATGGGACCGTATCACATATTTTAAATGATCGCTTAAGTGTAGCATATGAACTTTACCAACAAGGAAAAGCACCCAAAATAATAGTCAGTGGTGATCATGGCCGTAAAGATTATGATGAAGTTAATGCCATGAAAAGTTTTTTAAAGCGAAGAATGGTACCGGATTAAGATGTATTTATGGACCATGCCGGGTTCAGTACTTATGAAAGTATCTATCGGGCGCGGGATATTTTTCAGGCGCGCAAAGTAATCATTGTGACTCAGGAGTATCATTTAATGCGGGCTCTCTTTATCGCCAAAGAACTTGGATTAGAAGCATATGGTGTTGCTTCGGACCGGCAACGCTATCTGAAAATGCCAATCTATCAATTGAGAGAAGTTGCAGCCCGCAACAAGGATTTTTTTACTGCTAAACTTTTACAGCCCAAGCCTAAATATTTAGGTGAAGTGATTCCGGTTTCAGGAGATGGAAGACTTACTAATGACAAAATTGAGTAACTGACTGCTATGGTTGATTGGAGGTATTGTAATGATCACACGCAGGCCTGTGTTGGAGAGAGGATTGCCGAAATCCCGGTTACGGGTTGGAAGTAATCGGCATTGGAAAACAGCTATAATTATTGGAATTGTCCTGGTTTTAATTTATTGTCTGGATCAGCCTTGGGGGATTAATAACTTAACTTTTCATTCAGATTCCGTCCAAAGTTATGAACAGGCTGTACAACGGATTGAACAACTCCGTACTGAAGAGACTCATCTTAAGCCGGTAGCGCAAACAATCTTTTTAACCCATAATCAAAAAGTTGAGCGGGTTGTGGTCTTTATCCATGGATATACTAACTGTCCTAATCAGTTCCGGGTTTTAGGGGAACATATGTACCGGTTAGGCTTTAACGTATTGATAACTCCATTGCCTTACCATGGGCTTCCGAATCGGATGACTGACGAACATGCCAAACTTACTACGGAACAGATGGTGGAGTACACCAATCGGGCTTTAGATATTGCCCAGGGGTTAGGCGAACGGGTTACGATAGTCGGACTTTCAGCCGGTGGCAATATGGCTGCTTGGGCAGCGCATAATCGTTCGGACTTAGACCGTGCCGTAGTAATAGCACCAATGTTTGGCTACCCGCAAATTCCGGTGCTAATAACTCCGGCAGTAACCAATTTACTTTTAGTACTACCTAACTATTTTCGGTGGTGGGAACCGCATTTGGGAGAAAACGGAGGCACCGAAAACAGTTATCCGAGGTTTTCAACACGGGCAATAGCTAATATTTTACGACTCGGTTATGCGGTGCAAAAACATGCCCGAAAGGAGAAAATAGTCGCTAACAGTGTTGTTATGGTGACCAATGGCAATGATACTGCGGTCCATCCGGTGCCGATCCGAAACCTGGTTGATAATTGGCGTAAAAAGGGAAGCAAGGTAATTACCTATGAATATCCGGCAGAGTTAGAACTGGGGCATGACCTAATCGATCCCGAACAACCATATGCAAAAACAGATCTGGTATATCCGAAATTGATTGAACTAATCAAAGACTGATTATTGGAGAAATACAACATGAGCGAACACTTAATACGGACTAAAAAAATTATTCTGCATATTTTAGATTCCACAGTGGGGGCTCCGGTTTTGTCCCAGAAAGAGATCAGTGATTATCAGGAAGCGGTTGATTTTGTAACCAATATTACTCAAAAGATGCTTGATAATGACAATTTGAAGCAGGCTTTTTTTACCGATCCTGATAATAATCAAATTAAAGCTTTATGTGAGCATTTTTTAGCCAATGCAATCGACTTTGTGCATCTGAGTCATTCCCTGGCTTCGCTTTTATATGCAATAATGTGCGAAAATCCAACGATTCCTATAGCAGATATGATCTGTACGATTGTTACAATTGACGATCTGCCGTATTTAGGGATTTATAAGCTGAATTACCGTTCCAATTATATTCATTATGTTCAATATGAAGCTGACCAAAACGTAAATTTATTGGTGAAACAACATACTGTTTTGCCTGGTGAGAATCAAAAACCTGAAGAAGCGGTTTTAATTAATTTGGATGATTTCAGTATCCGGATCTTAGAGAAAGAGTATGAACTCAATGGGGAAAAAGGGTATTATCTTTCAAGGTTGTATCTTGGTTGTGAGGATCAATTGTCAACTGCCCAAAAAGCGCAGATCATTAAGAAAGTTACCGATAAAATGTTAAAAAAGCACCGTAATGATGATTATGACAGTATGATGAAGATGCGCAAGACTGTTACGGAGAATATGGATAACTCGAAAGCAGTGGTGATCGATAACCTTGCCAGAGAGTTGTTTTATGATGATCCCGGCGCGCAGCGTGAATATATTGAAGAAGTGAAACTGGCCGGAATCCAGGATAATGAAGTACAATTATCAGAAAAGATTATGGAACGGAAATTCCGGACCCATAAATTAAAAACGGATACGGGGATTGAGATCAATTTTCCCGCGACCTATTATAATAACCGGGAGATGATTGAATTTATCAATAATCCTAATGGTACAATTTCAATTGTTATTAAGAATATCGGTAAAATAATCAATAAATAAGAAGAATTGTTACTTCTGTCACACACCACTCCTGAACACCATAATCTAATAGTAAAGTGTTAAAAGGAGATGTTTTGTGATGGCAGCTGATAATCGAAGGACCATGCGGGCTTTATTGAAACAATCCGGTACAACCTACCCTCGTATTGTTAATGTTTCAAAGTCATTACGAAGCCGAATTGACCGGACTCTCCGCGATACTGCCTATCAGGCGATTTCCGACTGGGATCCCGGGACCAGTATTGTGGAGGCTGTAAATAGTTATAAGACAACCTTGAATACGGATGGTTTTTTAAGCGTAAGATTTGATGCTTATTATTT
>JAKPCT010000270.1 GCA_029553165.1 Bacillota bacterium | reverse complement strand
TAAACGTGGTACCGGTTATGGAGTATTTAATACCGGTTATGGTTTGGCTTTGCTTGGCGGAGCAGCATTGATGGGTTTGCTTTACGATATGAATATGATAGGGATTATAATTGCTTTCACTTGTATTACTGAATTGATTGCTGTTATTCTATATTTCAAAATGAACAATATGGTAAAGAACAGCCATCAAGCAGAGCTTTAATTCCGGGGGCATGAACAAATGAATCTAAAAGAAAAAGCAAATACTTTAAAAACATATATTCCGGCTCTTTTCATAGCAATGAAGAGAAAGGATACGCCAATCGTTGCAAAGATACTTGCCGGAATAACCGTAGGGTATGCACTGTCACCCATTGATGTAGTTCCTGATTTTATACCTGTGTTTGGATACTTAGACGATCTAATTATACTTCCGTTATTGGCAACATTGGCTATTAAATTTATACCGAATGAAATAATGGAGATATGCAAAGCAGAATCAGCAGGTATGTGGAAGGACGGAAAACCTGAAAAATGGTACTATGCTGTTCCGATTGTAATTTTATGGATTGTGATAGTTTCAATAGTTGTATGGAAGATTGTTGTTTAAAATATATTAACGTTATTTTGAATTTGTGAAACCCTACGTGACATTGAGATTTAATAATGATAAAATTAACCCTAAATATTACCTGCAATAGAGTTTGTCTCTAGATGCTGATAAGCTAATGACTCCTACAAATGGTATTTTTGCACCATTTGTAGGTTTTTTTAGACCTTTTATAAGCCAATGATATATATGGTAGAGTTTAAGTCAGGGTTAAAAATTAATGCGCAGCCATAGTTATAAACTATGCCTAATAATAAATATCAGATATTACCTATGACTACGATTTTTGTGATAGTATTTTTCAAGTAGGCTAAGATGAAAGGATGAAAGTTATGAGAACATCTGTTATAGGCTATCCAAGAGTTGGCGCTTTAAGAGAGTTAAAGTTTGCGGTAGAAAAATATCATAAGAAAGAACTGACGAAAGAAGAACTACAAGCTACAGCCTCCAAGCTGAGAGAAGAACATTGGAAAGTTCAAAAAAACAACGGAATTGATTTTATAACCTCAAATGATTTCTCATTTTATGATAATCTATTGGATACTGCTGTTTTATTGAATATCGTCCCAAATCAATACAGGCAACTCAAATTAGATGCCTTAGACGAGTATTTTGCTATGGCGAGAGGATATCAGGGAGATAAGGGCGATGTAAAGGCTTTGCCCATGAAAAAATGGTTTAATACAAATTATCATTATATAGTGCCTGAAATTGATGACGACACCGAAATTTTACTTGTAGGGACAAAGCCATTTGATGAGTATGTGGAAGCGAGAAATTGCGGAATTGAAACAAAGAGTGCTTTTATTGGAGCTTTCACATTTTTAAAGCTTGTTAAATTTACAGGCATAAGAACGATTGATGATTCTATAGCTGATATTGCTCGTGCATATTCAGATATTCTGAATAAATTTAGTATTTTGGGTGCCGGGTGGGTTCAGTTTGACGAGCCAGCTCTTGTTATGGATTTATCTGAAGAGGATATAGTTCTTTTTAGCAAAATTTATGAGAGAATTCTTTCAGAAAAGAACAATACGAAAGTGCTTTTGCAAACTTATTTTGGTGATATAAGGGATTGTTATAATAAAGTTATTACTATGCCGTTTGACGGAATCGGTCTTGATTTTGTCGAAGGGGAAAAGACATTGGAACTTGTGAGGAGTTTCGGATTTCCGGAGGATAAAACTCTTTTTGCAGGCGTTGTCAACGGAAAGAACATTTGGAGAAACAACTATTCTAATACTGTGAATTTGATCAGAGAATTAGGCGAATACTGCAAGGACATTGTATTAAGTACATCCTGTTCTCTTCTTCATGTCCCATATACTCTAAAAAATGAGAGCAGTCTTTCTCAGGAGTATAAAAAACATCTTGCTTTTGCTGAGGAAAAGTTAGCAGAATTATCAGAACTTAAAAGAATACTATTATGTAGCGATCCTACTTCAACTGTGGAATATGTTGAAAATCAAAAACTTTTTAATTTGTCAAGGAATTGTGAAAATACAGCTGTTCAGGTGGCTGTTTCCGGGCTATCAAAAGATGATTTTATCCGGCATCCTAATTCTGAGGAACGCGAAAAAATCCAAAAAGCAGTATTCAATTTACCGCTACTTCCGACAACTACAATTGGTTCTCTTCCACAGACAGCAGAAGTGAAAGAGAACCGTTCCAATTATAAAAAAGGGAAGATTACATTTGAGCAATATGTAACGTTTAACAAGGAAAAAATTGCAGAATGGATTGCCTTGCAAGAAAAAATAGGTCTTGACGTGCTGGTTCATGGGGAATTTGAGCGTAATGACATGGTTGAGTATTTTGGTGAAAATCTTGATGGGTTTTTGATCACAGAGAAGGGGTGGGTACAGTCTTATGGTACAAGATGTGTAAAACCTCCTATAATATGGGGTGATATTTCCCGCTCAAAACAAATAACTGTTGATTATTCTGTATATGCACAGTCACTTACATCAAGATGCGTAAAAGGGATGCTAACCGGTCCGGTAACAATTTTAAACTGGTCTTTCCCGCGGGAAGACATTACATTGAAAGATTGTGCATTCCAAATTGCTCTTGCTATTAGAGATGAAGTTCTTGAGCTTGAAGCAAACGGGATAAAAATTATTCAAATTGATGAAGCTGCTCTCAGAGAAAAATTGCCTCAGAGAAAAAGCGATTGGCACAGCGAATATCTTGATTGGGCAATCCCTGCTTTCAGGCTTGTTCATAGCGGCGTAAAACCTGAAACACAAATACACACTCATATGTGTTACAGTGAATTCGCGGATATTATAAAGGATATTGAGAATATGGATGCAGATGTAATTACTTTTGAAGCAGCACGTTCAGATTTGAGTATCGTTGACACACTAAGCGAATGTGGATTTAAAACGCAAGTAGGCCCTGGTGTTTATGATATTCATTCACCAAGAATTCCTAGTGTTCCGGAAATTAAGGAAGCACTAATTAAAATGCTTGAAAAGATACCTAAGGAGAAGCTGTGGGTTAATCCTGACTGCGGTCTTAAAACAAGGGGAAAAACAGAAACTGTTTCCAGCCTCGAAAATATGGTTATTGCAGCAAAAGAAATTAGAAGGAGTTTGTCGGTATGAAAATATGTGAATTGTATCAAATGAAAAGGGTTTTTTCATTTGAAGTATTTCCTCCTAGAAGAACAGACACTGTCAATACAATTTATGATACGATTAAAAAATTGAAAGCACTTAATCCGGATTTTATTAGCGTGACATATGGTGCAGGAGGAAGCGAGAGCAACACTGATACGTTTAAAATAGCCTCTGCCATTAAAAATAATTATGGTATCGAAAGTGTTGCCCATTTTCCTTGCATCAACCTTACAAAAGGTGAAGTGCTTAAAATGTTGGAAGACTTAAGAAGTGCTGGAATTGAAAATATTCTCGCACTGAGAGGGGATGTTAATCCTGGTTTTAATCCGAAGAATGATTTTAAATTTGCTAACGACTTGATTTCATTTATAAAAGAACATGGAGACTTTAATATAATAGCAGCTTGTTATCCGGAAGGCCATTTTGAAAGTCCTACAATTATTGAAGATATCCGCAATCTGAAACGGAAAGTGGATGCAGGCGCAAATCAACTGATAACACAGTTGTTCTTTGATAATAATTATTTTTATTCATTCAGGGAACGAGCTGCTATTGCAGGTATCAACGTTCCTATTGAGGCTGGTATTATGCCCGTTGTGAACAAGAAGCAGATTGAAAGAATAGTTGCAATTTGTAGAGTAAATCTCCCCAAAAAATTCCTCGCTATTATGAATAGGTATGAGAACAATCCGCAAGCTTTGAGAGATGCCGGAATTGCCTATGCTGTTGACCAAATAATTGATTTGATAGCACAGGGAGTCGATGGAATACACCTATACACAATGAACAATCCATACATTGCTCAAAGAATCTATGAAGCAATAAATACGTTGCTTGTTGCATGAATGATGCCTCTGCTTAATTGGAAGCGGAGGCATTTATATTGACTCTATATTATATCCATATTCGCAAATCCACTTTTTTAATTTTGAAATATACTTAAAGACCAATGGACTGAGGTGAGCCTTTTCATTCGCAATCCAGCCAATACGCATTCGTTCATCTGTTATAAGTGGCACGGAAATAATATTATCCCCGTTGAGATCCCTGCTCAAAACACCTGAACAGATGGTGTATCCGTTTAACCCAATCAGTAAGTTGAAAAGAGTGGCACGGTCGCTAACATAAATTGTTTTCTTTCTGGAAATAGTACTGAGGATTTCTTCGGAAAAATAAAAAGAATTATAATTACCTTGTTCGAAAGCAAGAAACGGGTAATTATTTAAGTCTTCTAGAGTTACTGCTGCATTCTTGGCAAGAGGATGCTTCGAGCTGATAAAAACGTGAGGATCAGCTTCAAAAAGAAGATTAAATACCAAGTGGTTTTCCTTTAGTATTTTATTAAGGACTTTTTCATTAAAATTACTTAAATATATAATTCCAATCTCACTTCGTAGATTTTTCACATCTTCAATAATTTCATATGTTCTTGTTTCACGAAGGGTAAATTCATATTCATCAATATCCAAATCCAAAAGTAATTCAACAAAAGCGTTGACAGCAAAAGCATAATGTTGGGTAGATATTGAGCAAAGTTTTTTTGAAGGTTTTTTCCCCATATATCGCTGTTCCATAAGTTCCGTTTGTTCTATGATCTGACGTGCATAAGAGAGGAATTCAGCGCCATCATCTGACAAAGAAATCCCTTTTGCTGTGCGGTAAAATATTTCTATCCCAAGTTCTTTTTCAAGATCTTTAACAGCCGTTGAAAGACTGGGCTGTGTAATAAATAGTTGTTTGGCGGCTTCGGTAATTGAACCACATTCGACAATTTTAATAATATATTTCAACTGTTGGAGTGTCATAGCATCACCTTGTCATAGTTTTTTTCTATGATTATATGCTATAATTGTATAATAGTCAATGATGCTTGACAGTTTGGTATCTTTGGATAAGATATGCCTAATGTTAAAACATAGCATAATATGCAGTATTTATAATACGGGAGGGAAAAAGGAGTATCAATGAATAAAACTGTTTTAATTACAGGGGCTTCAAGGGGAGTTGGAAGGGAAATAGCAAAACTCTTTGCTGCTAATGATTATAATGTTGCAATTAATTATTTCAAAAGTGAAGAAGAGGCAGAAAAATTGTATTTTCAGTTACGTGATGAAGGATATAATGTTATTAAAGTACAGGGGGATGTAAGTAACAAAATTCAGGTCGATAGTATGCTGAATATAATATATAATCGTTTCGGCAATATTGATGTTTTAGTAAATAATGCTGGAGTTGCACAACAAAAGCTATTTACTGATATATCTGAAGATGATTGGGATTGGATGTTTAATGTTAATATTAAAGGGATGTTTAATTGTTGCCAAGCTGTATTACCAAAGATGATAAATAATAAGCGGGGAAAAATAATAAATATTTCGTCAATATGGGGATTAACAGGTTCATCGTGTGAAGTACACTATTCTGCATCCAAGGCCGCTGTTATTGGATTTACCAAAGCACTAGCAAAAGAAGTAGGCCCCTCAAATATTCAGGTAAATTGTGTTGCTCCAGGTATTATTAAAACGGATATGATTTCACATTTAAACACATCAATAATAGAGAAATTAAAAAGCGACACACCATTAGGGGTATTAGGTACGACTAGAGATATTGCCGAAGTGGTTTTGTTTCTTGCATCAAGCAAGGCAGATTTTATAACGGGACAAATAATTAGCCCTAATGGTGGATTTGTGATTTAGATATTTTGTCTAATTCACATTTTAATTATTGATATGTTTCCTCGGACGTCGGTGTGTTGAGTGCCTAGTGGATGGATGGAGATGCTAATCACTGTATGAAAAAGAATTTGGCTGGTGTATTATGAATAAAAGAGAACTGATCAGTCAGAGCATTGACTATATGCTACAACACCTTGACGCAGGCATTACTATTAAAGATGTGGCCAACCACTTTCATTATTCGGAATTCTATTTCAGCAGGGTTTTTAAGGCGGTAATGGGCGAAAGTGTATATGCGTTTATTAAGCATCTGAAGATGGCTCAAAGCGCGATTGATATTAAGTTGAAACAGCATAAGACCATTACCGATATTGGATTAGATTACGGATATAGCTCTTCCAATTATAGTGCTGTATTTAGTCAGTATCATCGTCTATCTCCAACCAAATTTCGTAAATCGACTGAGGCAACCAGTATTGTAAATCCGTTCAACCCTGAAATTATTGAGTGTTTTGAAACCTTCGACGATTACGATGCCAGAATGAAAATTGTGTCGCTATCTGATGTTCGGGTCATTTATGAGAGAGTCTTGGGCAATTATGGCGAACTGAAGGAAAAATGGTTTCAATTTTTGGAAACTTACAAAGATTATATTCGAGATGATACCTTAATGATTGAAAGATTCTATGACGATCCTGCGGTTTCTTCTCGGAATAGCTGTATCTGTGATCTGTGTATAACGGCAGATAATACTTGCAAATTAGAGAATATCACAACGATAAAAGGTGGAAAATTTGCGACTTATCGATTTGAGGGAGAAATAACCAATATATTTAGCACGCTTCAAGGAATTTTTGCCGTTTGGTTTCCTAAAAGTGGTTATGAAATGGATGAAAGATACGGACTAAATATCTATCGCCAGATTGATCGAGCCACGAGTTGTGTAATAATGGATTTGTACATACCAGTTAAATAGGGCAAGAATTCAGAAGTTTGGCACGTTCGGTTTTTTACCGCTATATTCACCAAAGGTTGTTGTTTGAAAAGCTCTTTGGAGTCCTCGTCCAATAAAGTAGTATACTTTACCGGATTTGCATTCTCCGCCGGCGGCTGGAAAGCCGGACATAAAGCGTTCTTTTCCGATTGCAGTTACCCATTTTTCGTAACCACCCGCAGTATTGACAACAAATACAAGCGAGCGGTTTTGCGCCAAAACAGGTAGGATGGCATCAACCTGGGTTCGCTGCATTGTTACGATAATGTAGTCATACTGATCCTCCGGCATCAGCGTATCAATAACGTTGATGTTTACTTGTTCCACTTTCTTTGTCTGTTGATCGACGAGAACAATCCCGTTATTTTTTAGTTCCGCAAAGCGTTTTTCACGCGCTTCGCTTAATGTCAATATTCAGTTCTAGCTAAGCCAGAACAGGTTTTAATTTGGAGTAATTTGATATAATTAATTTGCAACATTTTTGTTGTAAAAAATGAAGAGCAGAATATTCATTGAAATTAAGTGGTTGTTTTAAGTATGATAATTAAGGATAATATTACAGAAAACTGTATATCGTTGAAATGTGATGTTATTGAATATAAAATTAATTAAGACAACTAGAAATGAGGGCTAACTATGATCGATAATGATGCTCCGATTTACTCAATGGTAAATCAGATCTTTGAGGAAGATTGTCTGGAGTTTATGAAACGTATTCCAAATGAGTCCATCGATCTGATATTATGTGATCTACCCTATGGTATGACGCAGAACCAATGGGACTGCTATATACCGTTGGATTTGCTTTGGGAACAATATACCCGGATTATTAAGTCAAACGGTGCGATTGTCTTAACAGCGCAAGGGTTATTTACAGCAAGGCTGATCTTGAGCCAACCGCAATTATATAAATATAAGTGGATTTGGGAGAAATCAAAACCTACCAATTTTCTGAATGCCAAGAAACAACCGCTGCGAAAACATGAAGATGTCTGTGTATTCTATAAAAATCAACCTACTTATAACCCACAGATGACACCAGGGGAACCTTATGATAAAGGTGTGCGCAAAAATCAGTTAACCGGAAGTTATGGAGATTTCCGGCCGGTTCATGTTGCAAGTGACGGAGAACGATACCCTGTTGATATAATTTATGTCAAAACGGCAGAGAGTGAAGGCGAGGTGGTTCATCCCACCCAAAAACCCATTGAACTGGGGCGTTATTTTGTGAGAACTTATACTAACCCGGGAGATATTGTCTTGGATAATGCTTTTGGAAGCGGATCGTTTTTAGTCGCGGCCTTAATGGAGGGGCGTAACTTCATAGGGATCGAAAAGAATGAAGACGTTGCTTTGTTTAAAAAGGGTAAAATTGATTTTATTGATGTGGCAAAAAAAAGACTGTTTTTAGCATGGGATGGTTTAGATAAGAAAGCTCGCAAGACAATAATCAAAGCAAACTTAATTAAAGAGTTCGAAGCAGTAAAGGATGAATAAATGACATTAATATCTGGAGAAATGGACGTAGTTGGAGTGTTTATCTAAATTCATAAAACGGTTGGTAAGGTTAACAGAAACATTAAAATGTCAGTTGGGAGTTTATTGTACGCCTTCATGGGATAATCCATGAAGGCCTTTTTTTACTAACATTAATCTGATTAATTCAAACCATGTGTAGGGTATTGGATCGTAATCAGAGAACTAGGTTGAGAAAATCTGCAAATAAAAGAGAGTATCTTGGAAAAATTATATAATAATGCAACTATAATTGCCAAAAACGTTAATATAATGTTATATAGAATAAGAAGAGCTAGCAAAAGCTGCTAAGATATGTTAATATAATGTTATATATGTGTCATATATATGTTAGAGATAGTAATTTTAATGGGAAAGGGAAATTGTGATGCAGTATTTAACGATCGGTATTATCTTTATTCTTGCGATTTTTGCCATTCATTTATCCAGTAAACGGGGGATACCGGCGCTATTACTGTTTATTGTTCTTGGTATGACCTTCGGGATGATCGTGATTGAGTTTGAGGATTTTGAATTCTCCTATAACTTTTCGACCCTGGCGCTGATGGTCATCATGTTTTATGGGGGGTTTGGCACTAATTGGAATATGGCGAAGCCGGTTGCTAAAGAAGCGATCGTCCTTAGTTCGTTTGGTGTTGTGGTTACATCTTTACTTACCGGACTGTTTTTGCATTATGTTTTGGGACTTAAATTGTTAGAAGGAATGCTCATTGGCTCGATTGTCGGTTCAACGGATTATGCCAGTGTTTCCAATATTTTACGCTCAAAGAATCTGAACTTAAAGTACAATACAGCGTCATTGCTGGAGATTGAAAGCGGCTCCAATGACCCTACGGCTTATACCTTGACAATGGTATTTTTATCCTTGATTGTCGGTTCAAAAGTCTCGGCCCCGATTATGATTTTATTCCAAATCGGTTTGGGAATTGGGTTAGGATTTGTCTTTGCTTTTGTTGTTGAAAAGTTAATTAAAAAGCTCCCGATTGAAGCGGATGGGCTCTATGCGGTTTTTATGGTTTCAGCAATGCTGATTACCTACTCGGTAACTGACTTTCTTGGTGGTAACGGTTACCTTGCACTTTATATTTTGGGTATTTATCTTGGCAACATGGAATTCCGCGGGAAACGGGATATAGTCTTTTTCTTCGATGGTTCTACCCAGATTATGCAGATTGGTCTGTTCTTTATCTTGGGAATGTTATCGAACTTTTCAAAGTTCATCAGTGCCTTACCGATAGCCTTGACAATCTTTGTCTTTATGACGATTATTGCCCGGCCGATAGCCGTTTATGGCCTGATGTTTCCATTTCATCTCAAACGCAATCAGATCAACATCATCTCACTGGCAGGAATTCGCGGTGCTGCGGCGATCGCCTTTGCAATTATGGCTGTCAACGGAAATTCGGGTTATTCTGTAGATGTTTATCATATCGTGTTTGGGATCTGTTTATTATCTTCGCTGGTACAAGGTTCATTGATGCCCATTGCGGCAAAGAAATGGGATATGCTGGACCCAAATGATACGGTCTTAAAGACTTTCAACTACTACCAAAATAAAGCAGAGATTGGTTTCTTAGAGACCAGAGTCCGTCCCGACAGTAATATAGTTGGGAGCCGGGTAAAAGATTTGAACCTCCCGTTTGACTTGATTGTTGCTAAGATTGAACGAAATGGTGAAATGATTGTGCCCAGAGGACATGTAATCATCGAAGAAGATGACCTGATTGTCTTAGGTGGTCATATACATTTTGATGAGAGCGGCCAAGAACTTATTGAATTTACCATTCCAAAAGGCCATCAATGGTCCAATAAACGAATTAAAAACTTGGATCTGCATCAAGATCACCTTGTCGTGATGTTACAACGTGAAGGCAGTGATGTTGTTGTTCCGACTGGAGATACGTTGGTTTTAGAAAATGATAAGGTAATCATGCTAAAATTGGAGCATGTATAATAGTTTGATTTAATGATTTTATGTGCTTGACCCTTCGGGTAATACATTTTAATACAGAATAAAAAGAGGGGTCATATTTATAATGAGTGCTATAGAATATGAAAAAGTAGGCTTGTCGGTTGAACAAGTAAATAATTTATTATTTCAGGTAAAAAATTGGCCGGGCGAAGTATTAAAATCACATAATGATTCCAGTCAATTGATACACAAGCTTTGTTTTATTGCTGACATTGGATTTGATGTAAATACGCCTGAGATTGCTGAAGCTGTCGAATGTTGAAGTTGTTAACATTATTTGATGAGTATCATGATTTGCCGCAAACTATCAATAGCGCAGAAGTGTTGCTTTCATTATGGGAGCAAAGAAAAGAGCGAAAGCCATATATGTTTGCAATGGGAAGCGGATTCCAGAAGCTAAAAAGCCCCATTGCTTTGGTATGATATTTTGCATGTGGTTGATGTTTTAACTAAATTTGAATGGTTACATAAAGACAAACGGCTTCGGGAGATGGTGGATATAATCAGGAGCAAAGCAGAATGATTAAAATTAAGGCTTTTTGTTAAATGAAACTAATCCGGAGGGATTGTTATCATTTTGCAATAAGCTTTTTTATGTGTTCAGGGAGGTGCTAAGATGTTTGACATTATATTCCAAGATTGTTTATGATATTATTAGGTTAACTAATGATTCAAAGATTCTGAATTATGGAATAGTTTGATGGTAAATATTAGGACCGGTTTTGGATATCAAACCTGTAACGGATGACATAAAAAGTCGGGAAGAGCTCTTTGATGAATGTTAAAATGAAATCGAAGCCAGAAGGGAGTCTACAGTGTGATTGGTTGGGTCGAGGGGATTCAAAATGCAATTGAGTATATTGAGGAGCATCTGACGGAGGAACTGGATATTCAGGAGATTGCTCGCAAAAGCGTGTGTTTCGGTGTTTCGCTTTCAAAGAATCTTCAATGTACTGAGTGGGTTCACTGTAGGAGAGTATATCCGGAATCGCAGGCTTAGTGTTGCAGCCCAGGAACTTTCCACCGCAGATGCCAGGGTAATTGATGTTGCGCTTAAGTATGGCTATGATTCTCCTGACAGTTTTACCCGCGCCTTCGCCAAATTTCATGGTATTGCCCCTTCGGCGGCTAAACTGAAGGGTGCAAATCTAAAGTCCTTTGCACCACTCAAAATAAAATTAATATTGGAGGGCGGGACAATGCTGGAGTATAAAATTGTTGAAAAGGCACAGTTTACGGTTATGGGTAAAGTGAGAAGCTTTGACATGGACACTTCTTATGAGGAGATTCCGAAGTTTTGGCAGGAACATATGCAGAGCGGAGCGAATCAAATTGTCTGTGGAATGTATGGAATCTGTATGGCTGGTAATGGGAAGAGATTTGATTATCTGATTGCAGATAATTATCTGCCGTGGAATGAGGTTCCTGATGGTTATGAAACCAGAGTAATCCCTGCCGGAACCTGGGCAGTATTTTCATGTCGAGGCTCTCTCCCGAAAGCATTGCAGGATGTGAACACCAGGATCTGGAGTGAGTGGTTGCCAAATTGTAAGGAATATAAACTTGCAGGTAACTATAACATTGAAATGTATACCCCACCCCAAGGGAATCCGGATGATTATTATTGTGAAATCTGGGTACCTGTAGAGAAGATTTAGTCAAATCAACAGTATGTCAAATGCCCTTTGAAAAGGGGCATTTATTTTGTGTATCTAAATTGATCAATTGATGGGGAGCTTTGATATGAATCAGAAAATCGGTATGGTTGGTTCATTAATAAGTCTTGTATCAGTAGCTTTATTTGCCGTTTTTATGATGATGAGATTTAATTTCGGCAGTTTCTTTGTCTGCATATTTTTGGCGCTTGGTTTTATTATGATGGTAAGCTCGTTTGCCGAAGAATGTGAACCTGATAAGAAGGCTGCGGCTGATGTCGCGTTAATCTGCGCGACGGTGTATTGTGTGATAATTCTATTGGTGTATTTTGCCCAGACCACCTCAGTCAGGCTTGACGGACTAAACGAGCAGTCCATGCAAATTCTGGACTATTCAAAATTCGGTCTGTATTTCAATTATGACCTGCTCGGATATGGAATGATGGCACTCGCCACATTTTTTACCGGCTTGACGATCAAGACCAATACCAAGGCGGACCAGTGGCTTAAATGGTTACTGATGCTTCATGGCATTTTCTTTATTCCGTGTCTGATCATGCCGATGCTTGGTGTTTTTTCGGGCGGAGATTATTGGACCGGTGTAATCGCTTTAGAGTCCTGGTGCGCTTATTTTATTCCTCTGTGTGCCTTAGCTTATGCTCATTTTAGGAAAGCGTGATTATCTGGGAATTAACAGTTAAGGGCGCGACGGTGGTGGTGATCGAGCACAATTCCAGGATTATCAGCCAGGCAGATTATATTATCGAGATGGGGCCTGAAGGTGGAGAAAATGGCGGGTATCTATTGAGAGAAGGATGGCTGAAGACATTGTCTAGCGAAAAGCACAAAAATAAATGATTCTTTTTCCTGCCTGGGATTATGATTGAATTATTAAATTCAAAGGTTTTCAGACTTTCGTAATAATCAACGATTGCTGGAAACCTTATTATTTTCTTAATCATTGTTTGGCTGAACCTTACAATTTAAAAGAACTATTGCTTTTTGGATAGGATGTGAATGGAAAACTGTTGTTAAGTAAAGACAGTGAAAAGTCGAAATGAATATTGGAATGAAGATCATTAACAATGATCAGTTAGGTAATAATAAACTATGTGCGCATACGGGAGCAGAGCAAAACCCGTAAATATATTTTCGAGGAGAATGATGATGAGAAGTTTCACTACCTTAGACTTACAATATGCACACAGGTTCTATGGCTTCAAAGGTGAAGCACAGTATTTGCATGGACATACAGGAGTGTTGACGATTGAGGTTGAAGACACTGTCAATGAGGGAGTCAATATGGTATTTCCATGTAATGAAATTAAGAAAATTGCTTGGGAAGTATTACAAAACTTTGACCACGCGCTGGTCTTAAGGGAAGATGATCCTTTGCTACCTGCAATTCTTGGGGTTTACGAAGCGCAAGGTATTAAGGACGGCGCGCCAACCAATAAGCAAAAAGGCCCGGTTTTCAAGACAGAACTTGCAACAGCGTATCCGGAATGCCGCTTAGTTGTTACAAAAGAGACGATGACCGTTGAAGGCATGATTAAAATAGTTTACGATTTGCTAAAAGATAAACTAAATATAGTTAAAATAACATTCACAAGCGGAGTCAATGGCGCTACGGAAGAATATGAGCCTAAAAAAGATATCGCCCGTTGTCCGTTGTGTGGTATTGCGTTAAATGAAAATGGCGTGTGCCCAAAATGTGGTTACAAGAAATAATCTAGTTGGATATTCAAAAATCCAACTCTGATTAACTGGAACTGAATCAAATCAGGCGCTCTAAACTAGAGTGCCTTGATCTTTTTTATTTATTCTTTCCTACATAAGGCTTTAAGAATTATCAAGCTCGGATGGGTTTCTGCATAAAGACAGGAAAAGCTGGGTGAAAGTAGAATAAGTATTTATTAACCGTGAATAGTACTTCATTTTTTGACTTATTGGTCAAGACAGGAAAATATTAATGAAAAACTTACTGTTAAAAAACCGCTTTTTACGAACCCTGATTGAACTACGCGGAAATTCTCGCGCCTGTGTTTATACTGAGCCTCTGTGGGGGCTCTCAATGAATCTGTGTCTGCCATATGCAACCGTATATATGCTGACTTTTGGAATGAATGATGTCCAGGTGGGGATCGTCTCTTCGATTTATATGTTTTCGCAAATGATTTTTGCCTTCTTAGCTGGGGCGATCGTTGATAAAATGGGGCGCCGGAAGAGTACAGCGGTCTTTGATTTTTTAGCCTGGAGTCTTCCTTCTCTGATCTGGGCTTTCAGCCAGGGCTTTTGGTTCTTTGTGGTGGCTGCTTTGCTGAACGGGATGATGAAGATTCCTACGGTATCCTGGGACTGCCTGTTGGTGGAGGATGCTCCCAAGGATAAGCTTACGCAGATCTATTCCTGGGTGGTTCTTTCCAGTAATTTCTCGGTGCTTTTTGCGCCGATCTCTTCTGTTTTGGTAGCAAAGCTGACACTGGTACCGGCGATTCGGATCCTCTATATTAATGCTTTTATTATAATGACAGTAAAGCTGTTACTCTTATACCGGTTTTCGACTGAAACGGCGGTAGGCAGGATCAGGCGTGAAGCAACGCGTAATCTGTCGTGGGGCAAGATGCTGTCGGGATACAAAAGTGCAATCAACAAAATATTAACCTCTAAAGCTACAATCTTTGCGATAATTATTAGTATCATTGTTGAGATTGCAGCGATGCTTGGAATGACCTTCTGGCAGATTATCGCTTCTCGCCGTATCGGTGTCCCAGACACCTTATTGCCGATTTTTCCAATGGTCCGAAGTATCATTTCGATTATTTGTTTCTTCACGGTTGTTGCCCAGATCCAGCAGACGAAGTTGAAATGGCCACTATATGGAGGATTTTTAAGTGCAATTCTCGGTTGTCTCTTTCTGATTTCCATCTCGGACCTCAGTGTGTGGGGATATTTGATACTATCGCTCTCTTTAATCTTTGAAGCGTTGGGGATGTCTGTATTGGGTACACTGCGGGAGTCGCTGGTCGCTATTCATGTCGATCCTGAGGAACGTTCAGGAATTTTGGCTTTATTACAGACGATAGTAATGTTGGTGAGTGTACCATTCGGCTATATTGGCGGGTTATTGAGTGATATCTCAAGAGTACTGCCGTTTGTCCTCTGTATAGTCATATTTTTGTTAGGGATCATGGTAACCGCTATCTATTATCGTTATGCACAGAAAGATGTTGGTGATTGCCATGAAGAGTGAAAATAGAACAGTAAACCAGAATCTAGGATATGAATAATGCTAAAAATTGGTGAATTTGCAGCGTTGACCGGAATCAGCATTAATATGCTCCGCCACTCTGACAAGATTTGGTCTGCTTAAGCCCGAAAAGGTTGATCGGATGAGTAACTATCGGTTTTACGGCGAAAGACAGATCATCCGGGCGAATCAGATCCTTGTTGAAAGACTCTTGGTTTTAAATCAAGAGTCTTGTTTTTTTGGCATAATTATAAAAATGATTGAAAATTCAAAAATACTTTATAAAAATTTAATTATTGTCGATAAATAGAAGAAGCTATCCAGCGTAGCCAATACCCGAACTTTATCGGGCTATAACAGACCACTCTTTTGAAGGTGGTTTTGGCTCGAAGAAAGGATGGGGGATCAACATGTACGTAAATACTTTTGACGAATTAATTGATTGTGTTGAAAAAATGACTATCAGTCGCTCGGAAAAGTTAATGGTACTTACTGCGGATAAGTCTGCGGATGAAGTCCCAAAACTGATTGAATGGTTGACTGCTCAAGGTATTAAATTCTTTGGTGGTATTTATCCGGCGTTACTGGTGGGAGATAAAGCTATGCGCGAGGGTTTTGTCATTCAAAAATATCAACCAATTTTTTCTTCAATGGTACTTCCTCAAATGATACCTGACCCAATAGACCCAAATGAGTTGGAAGATGCTACCGCCATTGTTTTGGTTGATGGTTTATCAAACAAGTTTAAATCACTCACTGATACTGTCTATCAGAAATTAGGTGATAAAGTAAAGTACATTGGTGGTGGTGCCGGTTTTTATGGATTGGCGCAAAAACCTTGTATCTATGATAATGATGGTCTGTATAAAGATGTTTTATATATCTGTATCGTTAAAGGTTGCCACGAAGTGGCAGTTGAACACGGATGGGAAAAATTAGACGGACCATACACGATTACGAGTGCTGCAGGGAACGTCTTAAAAGAGATTAACTATCGGAATGCATTTGAATTTTATAAGGACGCCATCGAGAGTATTGAAAATGTCAGATTGGGTAAAGAGGATTTTTTTAACTTTGCCAAAGAACATCCTTTTGGGATTGAACAACATGTTAATGAGAACTTTTTTGTCCGTGATCCGATTTTAGTCAATGAACGTGATGAAATCATTTGCGTGGCTAATATACCAGAAGGTAGTAATCTCTATATCCTGAAAGGCAGTCTATTCTCTTTGTTGAAGTCTTCAATTCGAATTGCAGAACATTGTGCCAAAGAGGCTCCGGCGCAATACACGCCTCTGTTGTTTGATTGTATTTCAAGGGCAATGTTTATGGGTGAAAAATTTGAGGTGGAACTGAGTAATATTCAAAATGAATTACAATATATGGTTGAAGGAGCTTTGTCGATTGGAGAGATTGCTTCTCAAAATGATGGGGAATTAATAATTCATAACAAATCTACAATTCTTGGTCTATTTACAACAGAGGCTCAAGAAGCTGAGGAAGCTTGTTAAAGATTAATTGTGACTGTCGCATAATTTCGACAGTCTTTTTTATGCACAAATAGTTGTTCTAATTAATATAACTAATTGGTTAATTCTTTGTCCAAGGGGGGTTGTGGAACCCCCTTTAACCCCGCCACCGAGGGTTAGCACCCTCTGGACACCCAATCCCGCTCCCGTCCAAGGTCGCGGGTCCCTTTTCTGGGGGAATTTCCATCCGTGGAGGCTTTGCTTGTGGAAGCTTCGACGCCGACGTCAAGGAGCCGTCCATGGCTCCATTCCGTTTAAATATTTCTACACATCACGATAATTTTGTCAGGTGTTGTTTGGGCAGGTATACTTCGGGTTGTGGCTCGGTAAAGGACAATCAGATCCCGGTTGGCAAGGTTTCCGGTAAAACGTTGTCCGTTTTCAAGGATGATTTGAGTAGATAGAGCTAAATTTAATTGCAATGTGCCATCGCTGCTTATTAATTGGCTGTCGAAACAGTCTACTTTGATATTGCGAATTTTGTCAACCTTTGCCATGACGAGTGCTTGTAATTGGGGTGGATAAATATAAGGAATGGGAGCATTGGCATCATAAAACCCGATGACCCTGTCTCCGACGGCCATTGTGGCGTGGTTTACAAAATAAGTGGTTGGTGTGACAATAAAATTGACCCGATTCCCCGTTTCGTCCTCAACAGTCATGATTTTAATACATCCGGTACTTCTTTCTTCTCCCGTCATTAAATCCCCGATCATGGTGATGATACCGGTAAAGGACTGAAAAATTATCATTTTTTGCCCTCCGTCAATTGATATACCATTGTATGCGTGGTGAGGGTTTTGTGTTGTATCAATTGGCATAATTTTTTCATATATTCTTACTTGACTTATAGAGAATATGTCAGAGTATTTTTATGCTCGTACGGTAATTGTTTCGATTACTATTCTGTTCGTATAGTTGGTTAATTATTTTGTCCAATGGGGGTTGTGGAACCCCCTTTAACCCCGCCACCGAGGGCTAGCGCCCTCTGGACACCCAAGCCGGAGATAAAAACATCAAGGTGCATTTTGGATAAATTTTTGATATAGTTAAACAGTAGAATAAAGCGAAAATAACAGTTAGGAAGCAGCAATTAGATACCGAAAACAAAAATAGACCAAGGACAAGTTTGATAGTTTCTTAAGTTGTCTATTTGAAAAGGAGCATTGTTCATGTTGACAAACTCTTTCGAAAAAGCCCTGGTTTACGCCCATCGTGCTCATGCGGGGCAAGTTAGAAAAGGTAGCGGAGTTCCTTATATTTCTCACCTCCTGGCGGTGGCAGCCTTGGTATTGGAGGCGGACGGCAGTGAAACGGAGGCTATCGGTGCATTGCTCCATGATGTAGTGGAGGACCAAGGTGGCCAGGAGCGGTTGGATGAGATTCAGAAAGAGTTCGGCCCGGAGGTGGCAGCTATCGTGGTAGGGTGTTCGGATGCCTTCGAAAACCCGAAACCAGAATGGTGGGAGAGAAAAAGAAAGTATCTGGCTCATTTGCCGGAGGCTTCTCCTTCGGCGTTAAAGGTATCGGTCGCTGACAAACTTCATAATGCCCGAACAATTTTGGCGGATTATCGTGAAGTCGGCGAAGACTTGTGGAGCCGGTTTAAAACCGGAAAAGAAGGGACTTTATGGTATTATCAGGAGTTAATTAGGGTTTACCGGAAAATACCGTATTGTCCGCAGCGAATGGTGGATGAATTGGAACGGGTTGTGGATGAACTGGTCCGGTTATGTAAATAAATGTTTGTCACCTTTTTGAAATCAAACGTTGATATTGGTTTAGTAATTGGTCCAGCTTAATACTGGCGTCCAATACTTCATCGTCAGTATAGCCTTTAGTTTCCCAAAGGGAGTGAAGGTTTTTTCGGGCGTCGGTAATTTTTGCTTCGAGATTAGCCATTTGAAATTGTTGTTGTTTTGTAGTCATGGCGTTCCTCTTTTTGAGATCATTTGATGTGGTTTTTTAAGATTGCTCCATTTTGCATTTTGATAGGAATATGGTATAATATTCCTGGAGATAGGTAGCGAAACGCCACGTTAAACCAAAAAGCTGATCCGGATTTGATAGGTGTGGTCAGTGTTTTGGGGGATTTGGCGTTTTTGTTCGGTATCCAATCAAATAGCACGAAAAACTGGAAAATTCTTAAGTGATATTTGATTGGTTGATAATATAGTTAATTTGAATGTATTTACATACATAATGTAGGTATATATATACATAATACAAATAAATGTAAATTTTGTCAATGGTTTTATCAATTTTTTAGTAAAGGTGTTGGGAGATGGGAATTCATTGCAAATTATCGACCATTCTTGGTGTAAAAAGGCTTAAAATGGCTGATGTGGTCCGTGGGACTGGCTTAGCAAGAGATACGGTAAGAAATTTGTATTATGATAAAACCCGAAGGGTTGATTATGAAGTTTTAGAAAAGATCTGTGATTATCTTGACTGCTCACTTGAGGATCTTTTGGAATATAAGAAAGATAGTTGACCGGAAGTGGTCGCTGTTTATTTGATGCCCGGACTTATAGAGAATACGTCGGGGTATTTTTATGATCGTATGGTAATTGTTTTGATTCTCATTCTGTTCGTATCGTTGGTTAATTTTTTTGTCCCAGGGGGTGTGGAATCCCCCTTAAACCCCGCCACCGAGGGCTAGCGCCCTCTGGAAACCCAATCCCGCTCCCGTCCAAGGTCGCGGGCCCCTTTCCTGGGGGAATTTCCATCCGTGGAGGCTTTACTTGTGGAAGCTTCGACACGTCGACGTCAAGGGGCCATCCGTGGCTCCATTCCGCGTTTCTGGCTTCCTTACCGGAATATACATAATCACAATTTTTCAGCATCAAAATGGCAAGCTATAAATAATAGAGAAAATATGTTATATTTGAAAAATACTTATCATTTTAATATGCCATTTGAAAACGAGGTGAAACCGATGACCAAATATGTTGCTTTACTCCGTGGGGTTAATGTTGGGGGTAAAAATAAAGTCGTGATGAGAGAGTTAAAGGAATTACTGGAGCGCAATGGGTTTTTTGATGTGGTTACTTATATTAACAGTGGAAACATTATCTTTGCCAGTGAATGTTTGGATATTGAGTCATTGAAGAGAAGCTGTGAAGCGTTAATTTATGAGGAGTTTAAGTTGGAAATCTCATCGATGGTCATGCCTGCTCAAGAGTTGCTTGATGCTGTAAATAATGCCCCGGACTGGTGGGGTAGTGATCGGGAGTCAAAACATAATGCCCTATTTGTAATGCCGCCAACTACTGCAGCTGAAGTAATGCAAGCAGTAGGGGCATATCAGCCGGAGTATGAAAGGGTTAGCAGCTTTGGTCAGGTAATCTTCTGGTCAGCCCCGTTAAAGACTTTCTCCCGGACACGCTGGTCGCGGATTGTTGAGAAACCCATTTATCATCAAGTCACCATCAGAAATTCCAACACTGTCAGAAATTTGGCGCAGATGGTTTTAGAGTATAAAGCATAACCCCAATTGACATTGGTAAAGTTAAAATGTTATAATTGGCAATGGTTAACTAGCTAACAATTATAAAGCTAACTATTAGCAAGCTAATAAAGACTTTTTATCCGGTGGTGAGAGATTAAAATGATGGAGAATAATGATAAATCCAGTAAGGGAATTATTTATCAGATCATTAGTTTTGCGATGAAACACCGGAAGATTATGCAGTATTATCTGGATGAAACCGGTGCTTATCATTCGCAGCTCCGGTTGCTGAGGGTGATCTCCCGTAATCCCAATGCTTCCCAGAGGGATATTGCCCGGTTGATGGATATCTCTCCGGCAACGATTGCCGTTTCTCTCAAGAAGTTGGAGAAGAGTGGGTACATCCGTAAGGTGATGGATGAGGCGGATAACCGCTTCAATCAGATTACGATCACCGCGAAAGGGAATCAGATTGTCGAACAGAGTAAACGGATCTTTGAGGCAACCGAACATGAGTTGTTTGAGGGGTTTACGGAGGAAGAGAAGGTTACTTTGGCGCAGTTAATTCAAAAGCTGGATGCCAATCTCTCTAAAATGGAAGAAGAAATCAAACTACGAAAGGACATCAATCAATGAACCGTTATTGGAAATATGTCAAACCATATCTGCCGGCGTTTATCATCGGGCCGATTTTGATGATTGTCGAGGTTATCGGAGAAGTGGTAATGCCGCTGTTATTGAGCGAAATCATTGATCAGGGTATTATTGGCGGCAGAGGTATTTCCTATATTATCACCATGGGGATCACGATGGTGATTACAGCGCTGGTCATGATGGCCGGTGGCGTGGGAGGAGCTTATTTTGCGGTTAAGGCCTCCTCGGGATTTGCCAATGATTTGCGGAAAGATCTGTTCCGGAAGATTCAGGAGTTTTCCTTTAAGAATATTGATCAATACAGTACCGGTTCGTTGATTACCCGCTTAACCAATGATATTACCCAGGTACAGAATATGCTCCAGATGATGTTAAGGTTGGCTTTAAGAGCCCCCGGAATGCTGATTGGGGCGCTGATTATGGCTTTTATCTTAAACTTGAAGCTGGCTTTGGTAATTTTCAACATTATTCCCCTTTTGGCGTTGGCGATCTATTTCATTATGAAGCTTGCGTTCCCGCGCTTTAAATTGATGCAGCAGAAGCTGGATGCGCTGAATACTGTCACCCAGGAGAATTTAATTAACATTAGGGTTGTCAAGTCCTTTGTCAGGGAGGGCTATGAACAGGATAAGTTTTCCCAAGCCAACCGTGATTTGAAAGAGAGCACGATTAATGCTTTAAAGGTTGTTATCTTTACCATGCCGGCGGTAATGTTGGCGATGAATGTGACGACCTTGGCGGTGGTCTGGTTTGGTGGCAAACAGGTGATTGTAGGTAGTATGTCTGCCGGGGTATTGACGGCTTTTGTCAATTATGTTGCACAGATCCTGATTTCTCTAATGTTTGTCTCAATGATTATTTTAAACAGTTCCCGGGCGTTCGCCTCTGCGAAGCGGATTGATGAAGTCCTGTGTACGGAGATTGACTTGACGGACGCTTATGCTGCGAATAAAGATCTGACGATTCAAGCTGGCAAGGTCGAATTTCGCAATGTCTACTTTAAATACTATAAAAACAATGAAAAGTGGGTCCTTGAGGATATCAACCTGGTGATTGAGCCGGGAGAAACAGTTGGGATTATCGGATCAACCGGTTCCGGAAAGTCGAGTTTGGTACAGTTGATCCCCAGATTATACGATGTTGACCGGGGCGAGGTCCTGGTTGATGATGTCAATGTGAAGGATTTTTCACTATACAATCTCCGGAGCGGGGTTGGTATCGTGCTGCAGAAGAATGTCTTATTCGCAGGAAGTATCATTGAGAATCTGAAGTGGGGCGATGAAGCTGCAGATGACAATACCGTTTATCAGTTTGCAGAGATTGCCCAGGCTCATGGTTTTATCACTTCGTTTAATGAAGGTTATGGGACTGAACTTGGCCAGGGCGGAGTCAATGTTTCCGGCGGACAGAAACAACGCTTGTGTATTGCCAGAACCTTGTTGAAGCGACCGAAGGTCCTGATCCTTGATGACAGTACCAGTGCAGTCGATACGGCAACTGAAGCTAAGATCAGGGCAGGTTTCAAAAATGAACTGCCAGGGACAACGAAGATCATTATTGCTCAAAGGATCTCTTCGGTTATTGATGCGGATAAGATTGTTGTCATCGATGACGGCAAGATTGTCGGTATCGGTTCCCATAGCGAATTACTGCAAAGCTGTGAAGCATATACCGAGATTTATTACTCGCAGATGGATAAGAAGGTGACAGCATCATGAGTCGGTTAAGTGAAGGACGTAAGGAAGAATTATTGCGCCGCTATGGAAGTGACCCTGAAAATTCTTTCGGTGGTCCTGGGAGGATTAAAGCAGGCAAACTAAAGAAGCGCCCTGGTGGTTTTGGTGGCCCTGGAGGGTTTGGCGGACCAGGTGGGCCGCGAGGTCAAGGCGCCATTGGTGGCGGTAAACCTAAAAACGCTGGCGCAACTATTAACAGGTTGTTGGCTTATATCGGACGAGACAAGGTTAAGCTCCCGGTTGTTTTTGGCTTTGTCTTGCTAAGTACCTTGTCGTCTTTGGGTGGTAGCTATCTGTTGCGGCCGATCATTAATAATCTGGTAGCTGAAGCTTCGCTTACCGTAAAATTGAACAATCTGCTGCTGGGGATATTGTTGATGGCAGGGATTTATTCAGTCGGTGTCATCTGTACTTATCTGCAGCAAAAAATCATGATCGGTGTCTCGCAAAATTCCTTAATCCGAATCAGGGAAGAATTGTTCGGTAAGATCCAGAAGCTGCCGTTGAAGTATCATGATACCCATACCCATGGTGACCTCATGAGCCGTTTTACCAATGACCTTGAATCCGTCGGTGAGATGCTCAATAATACTTTACCGCAGATTTTTTCTGGCGTGCTTACCCTGGTTGGGACGATCATCCTGATGTTTGTTACCAATTGGATTCTTGCCATGGTGATTGTGATTACGGTACCACTATTATTTTGTGCCGGCGGATTGATTGGCAAACAAAGCCGGAAATATTACAAAGCACAACAGCAGGCCTTGGGTGCGGTCAATGGCTATATTGAAGAGATGGTTACCGGGCAGAAGGTAATCAAGGTCTTTTGCCATGAAACGAGGACGGTTGAAGAGTTTCAATTTTTAAGCGATAATTTGCGCCAAAAGCAAATTAAGGCCCAATTTTTTGGTGGAATTATGGGGCCGGTGATGGGGAATTTAAGCCAGATCAGTTATTCGTTATCAGCGGCGATCGGTGGGATTCTCTGCCTTACCGCTAATTTTGATCTTGGTGGCCTGACTATTTTTACGAATTATTCACGACATTTTTCCAGACCGATTATGGAATTATCAATGCATATGAATGTCATCTTCTCGGCCTTGGCAGGGGCAGAACGTGTTTTCGAAGTGATGGATGAGACCCCAGAAACGGCTGATCCGACCGATGTAATTGCGATCAGCGCAGCAACCAATCCGGTCACTGGAGCACGTATGGTAAAAGGAGAAGTGACACTGAAAGACGTAACCTTTGGTTATATACCTGAGAAGACCATCCTTAAAAAGATTAATGTCCATGCCCAACCGGGACAAAAGATTGCCTTTGTTGGATCGACCGGTGCCGGTAAGACCACGATTACCAATTTGATCAACCGCTTTTATGAGGTCGAATCGGGACAGATCCTGATTGACTGGATCGATATTAAGCAGATCGGGAAGGATTCGCTGCGAGGCAATATCGCGATGGTCCTTCAGGACACTCACCTGTTCTCTGGGACTGTCCGGGAGAATATCCGCTACGGGCGGCTTGATGCGACCGATGACGAAGTAGTAACTGCCGCGAAGGTGGCTTGGGCACATTCCTTTATCGAACGATTACCGCAGGGATATGATACGGTACTGGAAGGAGATGGCGCCAATTTGAGCCAGGGTGAGCGACAGCTGTTGAATATTGCACGGGCAGCGATCTCCAAAGCGCCGATCCTGATCCTTGATGAGGCGACCAGTTCGGTTGATACGCGGACAGAAAAGCACATTGAACGGGGGATGGACCAACTGATGAAGGACCGGACGACTTTTGTCATCGCCCACCGGCTGTCAACAGTCCGTAATGCGGATCAGATTATCGTCTTGGAACATGGTGAAATCATCGAGCAGGGTACCCATGAAGAACTGTTAGCGCTGCGAGGAAGATACTATCAGCTTTATACCGGTGCAGTAGAGCTGGATTAGGAGGAAATATTTGATGAACGAAGAGCGTGAGGAACTCTTTTTGTCTGCGCCGGTAGTTAAGGCGGTGCTTGCCCTAATGGTGCCGACAGTCATCAGCCAGTTAATCACTGTTGTCTACAATATGGCTGATACTTTCTTTATCGGGCAGTTGAACGACCCCAATCAGGTGGCGGCAGCTTCGTTGGCGATGCCGCTCCTCATTTTTCTTGGCGGGATTGCCAATCTTTTTGGTATTGGCGCTTCCAGTTTGATTTCGCGCAGTCTGGGGGCAGGCGACCGGGAGAAGGCGAGGAAGACGGCTGCTTTCAGCATCTGGATGACGATTATGGTTTCATTTCTGTATGGTATTTTCTTATTGTTGTTTCGGTATGCGCTCCTGCCGGCGATCGGGGCCAATGTGGGTACCTATGAGTATTGTTACCAGTATGTGTTCTGGACTGTAATAATCGGTGCCATCCCGACCGTCCTCAATTCTGAATTTGCACATTTGGTCCGGGCGGAGGGCTATTCGAGACAGGCAAGTTTTGGAGTGATTTTGGGAGGAGTCCTAAACATCATTCTCGACCCGATCTTTATCTCAGGATTAAAACTGGAGATTGTCGGAGCAGCGATCGCCACGATGCTTTCTAATCTCTGCGCTACGGCTTACTTTCTGATCCTGATTTACCGGAGACGCAAGATCAGTGTGATCTCGCTTAACCCCAAGTATTTTACGTTGAAGCAACGAATCCCGTCGGAAGTCTTCTTTGTGGGGCTTCCCAGTTGGATGATGAACTTGATGGGCGTCCTCTCAAATGTTGTGCTGAATGTCTTGATCGCCTCTTACTCCAATGAAGCAATGGCCGGAATCGGGATTGCCAAGAAGATCGATGTGCTGGTCTTTGCCATTGCAATAGGTATTTCCCAGGGAGTCTTGCCATTGATTGGTTACAATTATGCTGCCAGGAATTATCAGCGGATGCGGGCGGTTATTAAGACTACTTTTGGAATCAGCCTGCTGGTGTCGGGTGTGGGGACAATCTTGCTGTTTACCGGAGCTGGGCCGATTGTCAAGGCTTTTATCAAAGATCCGGAAACCGTCCGTTACGGGCAGCTGTTTCAGCGGATTATGTGTATTACCGGTCCCTGCATTTCAATTACAATGATTATCATCACGATCTTTCAGTCAGTCGGCAAGAAGGTTCAGCCAATGGTTTTATCACTGTTTCGCAAAGGAGGGCTGGACGTTCCGATAATGATCTTGATGGCCCGGTTTATTGGTATTAACGGGATTACCTGGGCAACCCCGATTTCCGATTTGGGTGCGATGTTGATTGCTATTATTCTGTTTATCCCTTTTTGGAAACAACAGAAGGCTTTTACCCTGAACAACACAATTGGAGATTACAAGACTGAAGATACAAGATAAAACTACGAAAAAATTAGCGGGATTTTGATCCGGTTATTTACAATAGCTAATAGGATTTTTATGTAACTGTATTGAAGATTAAAACTATGGGAATGTGGTCGCCTCATTCCGGCTTATCATTTTGAAGTAAGGTAACGCAAGATGGAGAAATATCAAAGCTTATCATGAAGTATTGGAAAACGCCCGTATCTGTATCAGTACGCAATGATTACTATGAATTTATTAAAATATCCACCAACCAGGATATCTTTATAAAGGGAGGTAGAATTGATTGAAAAAAATCATTCTAAGTGCCGATAGTACTTGCGACCTTGATGATACTTTAAAGGAAAAGTATGCAGTTAATTGCCTGCCGCTTCATATCAATTTTGGCGACAAACAGTACAAGGATGGGGTAGATATTACACCAGATGACATTTATGATATCTATGAAAAGCGACATATTTTGCCGAAAACATCAGCACCTAATTTTTTAGAATATGTTAATTATTTTAAAAAGTGGACGGATGAGGGCTTTGAAGTGATTCATCTTAGCCTTGGTTCCGGAATATCTTCTTCATTTCAAAATTGCTGTATCGCAGCAGAAGAACTTGGCAATGTCTATCCAATTGATTCCGGTAATCTCTCTACAGGAATAGGGCTTCTGGTCATCGAAGCCGCTGAACGGATCGCCAAGGGAATGGCGGCAGCCCAAATCTATCAGGAGGTCAACGCTTTAAAGGCAAAAGTCCAGACGAGTTTTATAATTGACAATCTTACCTACCTCTATGAAGGTGGCCGATGTTCCGCATTGTCCGCATTAGGTGCCAATTTACTAAATATTAAACCTTGTATTGATGTTGACAATTCCAGTGGGAAGATGAAGGTAGGCAAAAAATACCGGGGTACTTTGGCCAGGGTCCTACAACAATATACGCGGGATAAACTAATTGCGCAAACTGATTTAAAATGTGACAGGATTTTTATTACCCATTCGGGTACATCTCCCGAAAACATTGACCTGGTCCGAAAAACTATTGAGGAGATCGCTGATTTTAAAGAAATCTTGGTTACCCGAGCCGGATGCACCATCTCCTCTCACTGTGGCCCAAATACGCTTGGTATTTTATTTATGATCAATTAACCGGATTAAAAAGAAGTGATTATGCCTAATTATGTTTTAACGTGTTGTTTTTATTTACAAAAGATTCAAATTGCAATGGTTAAGATTGAGAGGGCAATCACCGAAATTTATTATAAATCAATTATATGAGGTGAATTGGATGAGAAGAATTGTTAGACTTATTTGTCTTCTGCTGTGCTTTGCTTTTTGGCCATTTTAATGTTATTTTCCACAATGAATCCCCAATCGCTGCTGCTCCCAAGCAACAAAGTACCCTGGAAATATTGACGACTGCAAAGACGGCAACGAAGTTTACCGCAGAGCCAATCAGCGAAGGCCACATCAGGCAGATCCTGTTGGCCGGTCTGAATGCGCCGAGTGCCAGAAACAGCCAACCGTGGCATTTTAGTGTGGTTACGAACAAAAAAATCTTAAACCAGATTAATGAAGCAATGCTTGCGGGTATGCCTAAAGGTGCTCCGGCATCGCCACGCAAACTGGGCCTTGCTGATGCAACGGTAGCGATCTTTGTTTACGGTACCAATAACCTGCCCAGCGACTCCTTTGACTGTGGTCTGGCAACGGAAGCAATGTCGATTGCCGCACTTTCATTAGGTTATGGCACTAAGATTGTTTCGTCACCAACAATTGTCTTAAACGGTGCCAAGAAAGCGGATTTTGACCAATTACTGCAAATCCCTAAAGGATATAGCAATGTAGCCGTACTCTTAATCGGCCATAACGACAAGTCCGTTGATACTACTACCGGTGGTTCCACCAGAAGTCCAATGGAGCAAAAAGTTCGATTCATTAAATAACCGAAACTAAAAACATCCCAATTTGAGGGTGTTTTCCTATACCAAGAGATTGACAAAGATTTTATGGCTTGATAAAATAACATCGATTCTAAAGGGGAGTAGCTGTGGGAAACCAAGATAAGATCAACATACTGGAGCGATCCTGGTCTTATCTGCTTTAATATTCATTATTAAAGATAGCGAGACTTTTAGATTATCGGACCACGCCTGATAATCTAAAAGTCTTTTTTATTGAAGAAGCTTAATTTATTCGCTCATTGGAAAAAATACATGAAAAGGGAGACTTGTCATGATCCAAGAGATGATTAGGGCATTTTTATTGATCTTCATTGCCGAAATGGGGGACAAGACCCAAATTCTCGCCATGGCCTTTGCCACCAAGTTTCCGATTAAAAAAGTACTGCTCGGGATGGGAGTGGGCATCTTGCTCAACCATGGTCTGGCAGTTGCTTTAGGCAGCTATTTGTCCCGTATGGTCCCACTCGGTACGATCCAGATCATTGCCGGCGTGGCTTTTGTTGGCTTTGCCCTTTGGACTCTCAAGCCTGATGGCGCGGAGGAAGATGAAGAGCCAAAAATGCAATTGGGGCCAATCGCCACGGTTGCGCTTGCTTTCTTCTTAGGTGAACTTGGGGATAAGACCCAATTGACAGCGATTACTTTAGCGACGGATGCAAGGTTTCCGTTGCTGGTCCTGGCTGGAACGGTTTCTGCGATGATCGCTACAGGTACTTTGGGTATTATTGTTGGCAAAAAGTTAGGCGGTAAGATTCCGGAACTGGGCATCAAGTTTCTGGCTGCTTCCATCTTCATGTTTTTCGGACTGCAGAAGTTGTCTCAAACAATACCGGCCCGATTTTTACGGGTGAATATTGTACTGCCCTGTCTCATTATTTTAGCTTTAGCCTTATTTTACATGGTCCGTTCATTGATTATCCAAAGACGGGCGGGAGTCCAGTCGGCCTTAGTCACCAGGGCAAAACTGTTGCATGACTATTACCTCCATCTGAAAGAGGATCTGGATACAATTTGCTTGGATTGCAGTGTTTGTCAGGGAAACCGGTGCGCGGTTGGAGGATCAAAAGAGATCGTCCGGTCGGCCTTGGCCGACCAAGCGTGGCAAGAGCAGTCAACTGTGGCGAATTATGAGAAAAAGCCCTTCGCGGAAGAGAAAGTTGTGGATTGTCTGGTGGATACTCTTTGGTTGCTTGGCACAATTCAGGATGAAAAGAGCTTAACCAATGCGCACCTCATCAAAGATCAGATGGAGACGATTCTCCTTGGTCAACCGTTAAGCAAGTTTGAGAATGTGGAGTCATACCTTAGCCAAGTAAGAGAAGTGAATGCCGGGTTGGCCGCGAAGATCGAGGCCAGAGTCAAGGGGACGGTTCTTTGACTCATTTCAATCTTTGCACTACATTCCGATTTACTCCAAGAATAGTTGCTATTTGGCGATTTGACAAATTTGACTTGCACTTTAACTCCCGTATCAACTCATTACGAATTAACTTATTTGCCTGGCTCGACAATTCTTCCAGTTTAACATTTCTTGTGATGAGAAAATCATCGATGTATCGTTTAGCTTGGTTTTCTGACGTTATCTCTTTATCAAGTTGTTGCTCTTCTTGATATTCGATAAATGTATCTTCGATGGTCTGATTTGAAAAATCCACAAAAATCTGCAGAGCCTGTCCTTTTTCTTGCGAAAACATTAATAAAATCGGCTTTAAGTCAATCATGTCCTTGGTGTATTGCTTATTATTGCCAAGATAATGATTATAACTGCTCCATAAATATTCGCTCGGGTGCTTTATCATTCCAGCTTTAACCGGATTTTGGTGGACATAACGAATTGTTGCCAGTAAATATCGATCATTTTCGATCACTTCACTTCTGAATCGATCTTGAAATAGGTGACCAACTCGCGCATATTTCTTATTAAAATAATAAGCATAGCTTACCTGGATCCCTTTCATAATCCGAGAAATCTGATCTCCTCCTTCATTAATGACTAGGTGAACATGGTTATCCATTAGACAATAGGCATAGAGGATAAACTTGAATTTCCTTTTTTTCGAAAGCAACATACTGATAAACCACGCTCGGTCTTCATCGTCATGGAAAAGAGCTTTCCGTTCATTGCCCCGGATCATAACATGATAGATCTTACTGGCACTTAGCTTTCTGCTTGTCCGTGGCATATTATCCCCCTCTCTTTCCATGGAATATTATACCATTAGAAGAATTTTAAGTCAAAGAACCGTCCCCTGGCTCACGAAAAAAAATACGCCTCTTTCCCATCCTTAAATCAGGATGAAAAAGAGGCAAGTTCCAGCATAAATTCCGTTTTTTATTCAACCACCGGTTTAAACTTCTGGATACGATCATTACCCATATCAGCAACATAAACGTTACCGTTAGAGTCTACTGCAACACCGTATGGACAATCAAACTGACCATCGCCGGTACCCTCTGACCCCCATTTGGCCAGGAATTCACCGGAAGCATTGAACTTCTGGATACGATGATTACCTGTATCAGCCACATAAACGTTGCCGCTGGAGTCCACCGCAACACCGTATGGAAAATCAAACTGACCATCGCCGGTACCAAATGAACCCCACTTGGTCAGGAATTCACCGGAAGCGTTGAACTTCTGGATGCGATGATTATTTAAATCAACCACATAAATGTTGTCGCTAGAGTCCACCGCGACCTCGCATGGAAAATCAAACTGACCATCGCCATTACCTTCTGAACCTCATGATTTCTCAAAAACATACCGGACTGTTACGCTTCCATCATTGCCTCCTTTACCTTTCCCGCCACCACCACCGCAGCCGGATAATGTAACCGAAACAATCAACAAGGCTATCAAACTAAAGTAAAGAACTTTTTTCATTGTGACCCTCCTAGCAAAGTCATTGTTTGGAATTTTTTTCTGTTCATATTATATAACATAATTAGCTTTGAGCAAAGTTAATTATATCTTTCCGAAAAGAGGATATTTGCCTTCGCTTAAGAAGGTCAGATTCAGGCTCGTGATATTAACAAAGTCTATCTAAAACCACCAGGAGGCAGGAGGCCGACGGCGCGGCTTTGAAACAGGAAGTTTCACAGCCGTCGGGGTCCCTTCCTGGGAGAATTTCCATCCGTGGAGGCTTTACTTGTGGAATCTTCGCTGCCGAAGTCAAGGAGCCGTCCTAGGCTCTATTCCGCGTTTCTAGCTTCCTTGCCGGATATAGATGTCTGGGGTTTTTTCGTGATAAAATATTGTCGGTTAAAAAGAAAGAAATCAACTAACACATTTTACATAATTGTTGTATGATATATTTATATGATACAGAGATTGGTGTAAGGCGACTATTGTTCCTGTAAACGTAAGGCTCAAAAAATAGCCCAAGGCATCAACCCGAGCGGCTCGAGTCATATGGAGTGAATGGTGTGAATGACAAGGGGGTAGTAATTCAGGGTTATGAATAAAAAAGAGATAAGTAAATTTATGAGCCTTATTTTAAGGCATAAGCCGGAGACAATCGGTATAACATTGGATGAGCATGGATGGGCAAAGGTTGATGAGCTGATTGCCGGTATTGCAAAGAGTACGGAATTTAATATGGAAATCCTGGAAGAGATTGTCCAAACAGATAACAAACAACGGTATTCTTTTAATGAGGATAAGAGTTTAATCCGTGCAAATCAAGGACATTCCGTTCCTGTAGATGTGGAGTTGGATGAAGCGACTCCACCGGAGCTATTATGGCATGGAACAGGGGAGAAATTTGTTGCCTCTATTGATGCGCAGGGATTAATACCAAAGAGCAGATTGTATGTTCATTTATCAAAAGATAAAGAAACAGCGATTACAGTTGGCGCACGTCATGGCAAACCGGTGCTGTATTGCGTAAAAAGTAGAGAAATGGCCCGGGACGGATATAAGTTTTATTTGTCGAAGAATGGTGTCTGGCTTGTCAAAAAAGTACCGGTGAAATATTTAAAGAAAGTGGAAGTATAGTGCAGCTCCGGCTTAGCAGAGCAAATTAACCGAAGTGGTCTATCTTTCGGTCAAGTGAGGGGATCTTTGATGAGTACTCTTCTTGAAGCATTACTGGATAAAGAACTCATTTTTCAGACAGATCCCATTGTTTTTATAAAATGCAACAGCAGTTGGGAAAAAGCAGGCAATGATTAATCCATACATTAACATGATTATCAGGTCGTATTTTGCCCCGATTGCTCCAGTTAAATCATAGATTCACATCCCCAGTTCGTAGACAGTAGCGGCTAAAATCATTCGAAAGACAGCGACAATCTGACGGTATTACAAAAATTGCCGCCGCCCCAACTAGATTTTTGTTGGCCGTAGTTGGAATTGCAGTTTTGGTGTTCATGACAACACCTCTGAATATTAATTAGGCTACATTATGTAATATTATACCATATGGTGGTAGGATATGTTTCATTAATTGTAGGAGATGGTGTCGGATTGTCGTATAATTATTAAAAACATTAAATGATAATTCCGAGGTGATCTCAATGCCGTTTACTATCGTCCGTCAGGACATTACAAAAATGAAAGTTGACGCGATCGTCAATGCTGCCAACACCGAACTGCAGATAGGCGGGGGTGTTTGTGGGGCGATCTTTAGAGCAGCGGGTGCACAGGAGCTTCAGGCTGCTTGCGACCAACTTGCACCGATCAAGACAGGGGAGGCAGTGATTACACCGGGGTTTGCCCTGCCGGCCAAGTTTGTCATCCATGCGGCCGGACCTGTCTATAGCCGTTACAGTGCGGAACAAAGCGAGCAATTGTTACGTTCCGCTTACTTAAACTCCCTCCAGCTGGCAGTTGCGAATCAGTGTGAAAGTATCGCCTTCCCGCTGATCTCCAGCGGAATTTATGGTTATCCCAAAGCGGAAGCCTTGCAGGTAGCTACCGCAGCGATCAGGGGTTTTCTTGCGGACCATGATCTGGATGTCTACCTTGCGGTGGTTGATCAGGCAATAATTGTTGTTAGTGAGAAGCTGCTTGAGGCAGTTGATGGTTATCTTGACACAAACTATGCCGAGAAATCTTTTGAGGCAATAAAGTCTAAATTGCCAGATGGCGATGGTTTGATTTTCACAGAAGCCCTCTACGATTGTTATGGACCGGTAGCAGCTCCATCAAGACCAGGTATTGATGATTTAGTCGGTAATTTGGATGAGTCGTTCTCGTATATGCTGTTAAAGTTGATTGATGCTAAAGGTATGACGGATGTAGAGGTCTACAAACGCGCTAATCTTGACCGGAAGTTGTTCTCCAAGATTAGAACCGGTAAAGGATATATGCCAAGTAAACGTACAGCAATTGCGCTGGCGATCGCTTTGGAGCTTACTATTGACGAAACTAACGATCTTTTAAAGCGGGCCGGGTATGCGTTGTCCCGCAGTCAGAAGTTCGATGTGATCATTGAATATTTTATAATTAATGGCAAATACAATATTTTTGAAATTAATGAAGTGTTGTTTAAATACGACCAGCCCTTGTTGGGAGGGTAACAGTGTATATTTGTAATGATCCAGTTTGTGACCCTGTTTGCGATTTTTGTTGGTTTTGTGGGCATAATGAAGATGGTGTCCCGCTGTATTGCGCGAAAGGTAACAGTGAAGCATTTAGTGATGGCTTGGGATATTGTGCTGAATTTAAATGCCGGATCCATGAAAAAAGACCGTAATGTCGCTTTATAAGTGACCAATTGACCTGGTGAAATTGTTATCCTTAAGATAGAAAATCTTAAGGGGGATTTCACAATGAAACATGGATTAACAGAACTGGTATTTATCTTGGACAAGAGTGGCTCAATGAGCGGTTTGGAGTCTGATACCATCGGCGGGTTCAACTCGATGCTTAAAAAACAGAAGGCGGTTGTCGGTGAGTGCTATGTGACGACTGTGCTGTTTAATGATAACTATCAACTATTGCATGACCGGATTGACATCCGCGCCGTTAGCCCAATTACTGAGGAAGACTATCAGGTTGGCGGATCGACAGCGCTCCTTGACGCAATCGGGAAGACCATCGCCAAAATAAGCAATGCGCAAAATCATACTGCTAAAGCTTACCGTGCTGAAAAAGTGATGTTTGTAATTATTACTGATGGTATGGAGAACGCCAGCCGCGAGTATTCGGCGCAGAAGGTCAAGATGCAAATTGAGCAGCAAAAGAAGAAACATGGGTGGGAGTTTGTTTTTCTAGGTGCCAATATTGATGCGGTTGAAACAGCGGCCCGTTTCGGCATTTCCAAAGACCGTGCTCAGAATTATCATGCCGATCAAAAAGGTGTTGACTTGAATTTCCAAGTGATGAGTAGGGCAGTTGCCACATTTCGCACTTGCTCTGAAATGCCAGAAGATTGGAATGAGGAAATCCAAAAGGATTACCAGAAGCGTGGCGGCAAGAAATAAATAATTTTCTTAAGTAAGAATGCGTGGACCGTTTTTGAACAGTCATGGCTGGAGAGGTAACTCTTCAGCCTTTTTAATTAAGATTAACTATTCTATTCAAGTTGGGACTTAAAAACAGAAGAGCGCTCTGGCTTTTTGGATTTCCTCCGGGAGTTGTCCTTTGATCGCTGTTATCAGTTGCGGGTCCAGGTTTAACGAGTTTAAAATCTGACTTTGTTTCTCCCAGGAGTTAATTCCCATCAAACTCTGATAGAAAATAGTACTTAATAGGTCGGCTTTGTTAAATAAGATAATTGCATCATTTTTCACCGGATTTGCCTGGGGGCGATGATGGAAAGCTACCAGATTTACAATTGCCTCAGGCAATGCCCATCTCTGGCATAACCAACTTCCGATCTCTTCATGAGTTACCCCATCCATTACTTTCTTTTCGGCAGCTACATGAGTGTGTCCTTGTTTTATGAGTTCAAGGACCTTTACGGGTACTTCAGGCAGAGCGTACTCAATAACAAAGATCCCAATATCATGAATGAGACCATAAGAAAACATCAGGTAAGGATCGCAAAAATCGGTTGCTACAGCCAGTTTATGGGCGATTATTGAAGTCCCTAAGCAGTGTTTCCAGTAATTTGAACGGTGGGAACCGGTTTGGTCAGGAATCCGTGAAGCGAACGACCGAATAACCAGATAGAGCAGGAGATTTTGAATGGTCTGCAGTCCAAAATACTTTATTCCTTCCTGGAGGGTGTTAATCCGATGTCTACTGCTAAAATACTCGTTATTGAATTTACTAAGAAGCAGCGCTTCCAGTTGACCATAAGAAGCAATCATTGAGATCAACAGTTGCAGGTCCGAAGTGGTTGGATTTTTTATCAGAGCAAAGATGTCCTTGATTTCTTGAGGTAAATCGGGAATGTCAGCACTATTAAGCTTTGCAAAAATCTCCTGACGGTCCATTATTTAAACCTTCCTTTGAAAAGAGGATGAGGGGATTTAATTAGGTCTAATTTTTCTATCTTTTTCGGCAAAATTTAAATATTCTTTAATTGTTATCAAGGTCGTCCTGGTTTATAAGTCAGTAAAGTGACTTGCTTATTTTATCGGTTATTTCTATTCTTTAGTCTATTGATCTCCTTTAAACGTTTATGGTTTATGTAAGCTGAACCCCAATAACACCAAATGCTAACAAACCAATTCCATCTTCTTACTTTTGACAACGGTTTAAAATGAATTTTACCAGGTTTATTACTGATATTACCTAGACAAACATCCTTTTCAATACTATTTATATTTACCCTGCACCAAACATGCCCTGATGTATGCGCTTTTATCTTAATACCTTCAAATTGTTTTTCAGGTATGGCATTCCTTGTTGCATAGACCAAATAACAGTGGAAACCAAGAGCACATAAAACTTTTTGCAGCACCTTTGCTTGTTGCCAGCAGTAACCTTTACCTTTTTCAAATGCCTTAGCCGGCATGTCAAATGAATTGTTATATGAATAAGCCATGTTGTTATGAATTAAGTGTTGGGCATATTCAACCAGTTCCCAATCGGAAAGTTTGGAATTTCTACAGTTTTCAACAGCTTCTTTTATTGTCATAAATATTTATCTCCTCAAAACTAAACATTTATTTCAATAAGAGCTCCTCGTCACAGCACTAAATGTAGCTTAATCCATTATAACACCAGACTTTTGTTTGGTGTAATCCTTTTCGTATCAAACAGATGTAATTGGTTAAATTTACGGCAATCAAAATGCTGGCGTTCATGAAAATACCGGCCCATGCTTTTTGTATTTACTGGGACATGCTGAAAAGACAGGATGTCTTAGTGGAATAAAATAACGTAGATATTTTTAGAGGAAAATTCCACATTAGGAAGAATATTAATTGCACTAAGAATCGCTTAGGAGTTGTAATGGAAAAGCAAGGATTTGACCAACAATGGTCACTTTTTTTTCGGTCTGTAGCTGATAGGACGCTAAAATACTGTCTGGTGGTTAAGACGTCATGATTGGACCACGAAACAATATGTCAGTCATCCGGATTGAGGATTTATGGTCAAGTTATGGACGGGAGCCGGTATTGCAAGGGCTCTCAATTGATTTAAAAGAGGGTCAGTCGTTGGGGATTGCCGGACCCAATGGCGCGGGGAAGACGACCTTGTTTAAGGTCATTCTCGGGCTGGTAAAACCGCAGCGTGGAAGGGTCATTGTCCTGGAGTGTGAGCTCAAAAATGAGAAAGACCGGAGTTGGGTCCGCAGACAGTTGGCTTATGTACCGCAACAGAGTGTCCGGGGAAAGCTGCCGGTATCGGTCTGGGATGCTGTATTGATGGGGCGTTGGGGGAAGACGTTTGGTTTTTTAAAGATGCCTCAAAACAGTGATAAAGCAGCAGTCCATCAAGCGTTGGAGGAAGTTGGATTGTTACATAAGCTGAAGGCTGACTGCCGTGCTTTATCAGGCGGGGAACTCCAAAAAGTAGCTCTTGCCCGGGCCTTGATCCGTGGAGCTTCGATTATGCTGCTGGATGAACCCACAACTTATTTGGACCATCGTTCCAAAGAGGATCTGGTCGAGTTGCTTACCCGGATTAGGGAAGAACGAAAACTTTCCTTAATTACGATCAGTCATGATCCGAGTCACTTGGAACAGATTACCGATGAGGTTTTACAGATGGAGAATGGACGGCTGAGGGAGAAGATATGAGTCTGCTGGATTTTTTGAAGGTGCCGTTATTTCAAAGAGCTTTTTTGGGATGTTTGCTTTCCGGGGCAGGATTGTCCTTGTTGGGATTGGTCGTCTTAAATTTAAATCTCACTACAATTCGGTTTGCTTTGATGCATATTGCGTTACTGGGAGCAGCAGCCGCGATGGTTTTAGGATTTTCCCCGTTGATCGGTGCGATGCTGGGGATAATCGTAGCTTCACTGTTGCTTGGTCCTGCCGGAGATTATATCAAAGTGGATACTGGGATTACCGGGGTTATCTTTATGACCGGTTCACTGGGACTGGCCTTCATCCTGTTTTACAAAGCCGGCGTACCGGCAATGGATGCGTTCGCGTTATTTACCGGCAATGTGTTGGCGTTGACTAATGCTGACATCTGGACCATCATTGCGCTTACTTTAGTGATCTTCACCGTTTTTATCTTATTTTACCGTGAAATTCAGATGCTTTTATATAATCCGGATCTGGCTGAGAGTCTGGGTGTGCCAGTAAAGCTGCTCCGGAATGGCTTATTATTACTAACCGGTTTAGCATTGGGTATTAGTATCAGGATCGTCGGGGCATTGCTTGTTGATGCCGCTGTGTTACTGCCGGCGATTGCCGCAATGACAACTTCGCGCAGTTTAAAAGGGACGTTGATCATGTCAGGCATCTTTGGTGTGCTCTCGCAGGTTGGTGGATTGGCGGCTTCGATGATTTTTGACTTACCCAGCGGGGCCAGTATAACAATGAGCGCCGTCTTGATCTTATGTATTACCGGTTTTGTCCAATTAATAACCAAATCTAAGTTGGGAGGAGTTTCGTAGAAATGTCTTTGTCCAGTAAAAAAGTTGGAAGATGGTTAGTGTGTCTTTCGTTAATTTTGGTGGTACTGTTGGTAGCGATGGTTCCTGGATGGTGTGCTAAACCAAAAGTGATTGTGGTGGCTTCGACAAGTTGGACAGGAGCGATTGCGGAAGCAGCCGGAGCTGATGAAGTACGGGTATTAGCCCCGTTTGAATTGAAACATCCACCGGAATACGATTATCGTCCTTCAGATCTTGCCAAGTTGATCAACGCTGCATTATTGGTCTATGCCGGCTATGAAGGATTCATAAAAAAGTTGGTCGAAGCATCCAGCATCCCGGAGTCAAAAATAGTCAAGATTATGACTGTCAATGATCCTGCTAATTTAAAACAACAAGCGCGATTATTGGCAGAAAAGTTAGGTACTGAAGCGCAGGAGAAGATTTGGGAGGAGCAGTTTGACCGGGTTACCGGAGAAATTTTAAAAAGGGCGGAACAAAAAAATGTAAGTAAAACGAGGGCGCTTGTCCAACAACATCAAGTCCCGTTTGCCAAATGGCTCGGGTATGATATTGTGGGAGTCTTTAGCGCTAACGAGTTATCCCCTGCGAAAGTGATGGAGTATGCCAATCTCAAACCGGATATCATTATTGACAATATCCATAATCCACAAGGCAAGCCGATCATGGAGATTATTAAATGCAGATATGTGGAGTTAATCAATTTTCCGTCGGTGAAAGCCCCGTCTTTAATTGAGTTGTTTAAAGAGAATGCGGCGTTATTGGGATTGTAGGGAGTAAATTCAAGAACCGTCCCCGTTTTTACTACCCTGAATTCTGGTAAACTGTTCCTCGTAAAAGCGATGAGCGGCTTTTTGTTTTTCTCGTACATAATTATAGATGGTATCATAATTGTCAAAGAGAAGATTGACAAAGCGGGGATCAACACAACCATCATCAGCTTGTCTCGTTAAGACGCGATAGATATCGTCTTTACCCATACCGGCACGATAGGGCCGGTCTTCAGCCACGGCTGTAAAGATATCGGCTACAGCCATGATCCGGGCTCCGGTATCAATTTCATTGGATTTACAATGGAAAGGATAACCACTGCCGTTCAGTTTTTCATGATGATAAGCGGCCCACTTGGCAATGGTTTGCAGTCCGCCGATTGAGTTTAATACATAATAAGTATAATAGGTATGGCATTTAATGATTGCAAATTCGGCAGGAGTTAGTTTGTCAGGTTTTTCTAAAATACTATTGGGGATGACCAATTTTCCGATATCATGTAAATATCCGGCAATTCGCATCAATAAGATTTCAATATCGGTTAATCCGAAAAGTTCGGCCATTTTTTCGGCACATGCTGCAACCCCGGAAGTATGGGTTGACGTGAATCTGGACTTGAAGTCAATAATATTACAAAACAGTTCGGCAATATTTGCGATTCCATTGAGATCGATTTCATTATTTCTGAATGGTCCCTGGTTGAGTAAGATTGAGTAAATTCGGGGTGAGCTTAGATCAAGCCAGAACTCTTCTTTCCTTGAAAGGTCCAAAAAAGCAGAGATTAACTCTGAATTGACAGTATGATCTTTGAGTCCATTAATTTTGGCGATGATATCATCAGTCTGAAATAAGATGTATTGCTGTTTATCGATTGAACGTTCAATAAAGTCTGCGAGGAGAATGACTTGTGAAGCTAGAGTCTCAGGATCATTTATCGGAGTATTCCACTCAGACCAGTTTTTATGGTGATTTCTGACGATCTTCGAAAGGGATTTGAGCCAGGGAGTCTGTTCAAATAAGAGTTCTCCGCGAATACAATGTAAATCGTAATCCGGTGCCAGGTAGTTTTGCAACTCGGTCTTTTCTTCGATGGAGATCGCGCCAATATCGTGTAAGAGAGCTGCGGTAAAAATATTCTCTAACAATTGATTGGATATCTTAATATGGTCGGCAATTTGTAATGCAATAAATGCCGTCCGATGTTGGTGTTGAGTAATGGAAGGATTAGCAATATCAGTTACTTCAGAAAGCGATAACAGAAGGTTACCAAGGTTAACGGATAAATCGCGTTTCAATAATAACACCTTCCTTAGGATTACAAATAAGGCGGAAAGCTTTTTGCCTAATCCTTTATATTTTCGGCATATTTTCGAATTGCTTTAATCAAAATGACTCAAATTGGAATGGAATAAGCTGTTAATAATCAGGTTTGATAATGCAGTCTAGTATTGACGCTTTAGTAAAACTATATTATTATGAATAAGTCTTTATCGCGACGAACCTATTCTTTGCCACCGGGTAAAGAATGTACGGTGTTCAAAACATTCCGTCAGGTCTTAGCAGGAATGTTGTTTGAACGCTTTTTTTTATGAGAGGAGACAGCAAATGGAAAGGTCGATCTTGAAAAGTTTTCTTAAATATGTAAGTCTGAACGTCCTGGGGATGATCGGGCTTTCCTGTTATATCTTGGTTGATACCTTCTTTATATCGAAAGTACTGGGAGCGCTGGGCATTGCTGCGCTTAATTTCTCGATCTCGGTTTATAGTGTCATTCATGGTCTGGGACTGATGATCGGGATTGGTGGTGCTACGCGGTACTGCATCTTAAAATCACAAAATCAAAATCAGCAAGCTGTGAATGTATTCAATAATTCTCTTAAAGTAGGCCTTGTTGTTGGATTTTGCATTACAGTCATTGGGATGGTTGGGGCGGAATTTTTAGCATTGCTTCTGGGATCAGACCGGTCGACATTGGCATTGACGACAATCTACTTAAGGACGATCCTTTGTTTTGCGCCATTTTTTATTATCAATAACGTTTTGATTGCGTTTGTACGTAATGATAATAATCCGAATTTAGCGATGTTGGCAATGTTGATCGGGAGCTTTTCAAATATTATTTTGGATTATCTCTTCATGTTCCAACTCCGGATGGGAATGTTTGGTGCCGCAATTGCAACCTGTCTGGCGCCAATTATCAGTATTGGAGTGCTGTTAATTCATTTTAATAAAACGACTACAATACTTAGCTATACCCGCAGCTATCGGATTGAATGGAATTTAATCCGGGATATGTTCAGTCTTGGTTCGGCGACTTTTATTGTAGAGGTTTCTTCGGCGATTGTGCTGATAACTTTCAATCTGGTGATTGTTAACCTGAAGGGGAACTTAGGCGTTGCTGCTTATGGAATTATCGCCAATATTGCGTTGGTAGGGATTGCAATGTTAACGGGAATTGCCCAAGGGGCACAACCACTGATCAGTGAAGCCTACGGCTTGAAAAGGAAGCAAGTAATAAAAAAGCTATTAAAGTTTGCATTCCTTACTTCGATATTAGTATCAATAGTTATTTATCTCAGTTTAATTACGAACGCTGATGGTATTATTAAGATCTTTAATAGTCAGGGAAATTTTGAAGTGGCTAATCTGGCAAAAAGAGGGATTGAGATTTACTTCATTGGTTTTTTATTTGCAAGTATTAATATAATCATGACGATGTATCTAAGTGCGATCGAATATCCAAAGATGGCCTTGATGATTGCGGTTTTACGCGGCTGTGTGATCCTTGTTCCGCTGGTCTTTTTATTAAGTAGCTTCTGGAAGATGACCGGCGTCTGGCTTGCATTTGTCTTAACGGAATTGATAGTGACGATAATAATTTTGGGAGCGAGATTAAGCAAGAAGTTATCATGATGTTATATAGAAGTACTTGGTGGTATTGGGATTTGCAAGATTAACAATGTGAGTGATAAGGAGCAGGATATTATGTATTCGCTATTATTAGGGTTGATCTATTTAGCCTTTATCAGTTTGGGATTACCAGATGCCCTTTTGGGTTCGGCTTGGCCGACCATGTATCCTTTACTCAAGGTACCGGTGTCATATGCCGGTATTGTAGCAATGATTATTGCAGGCGGAACGATTGTTTCAAGTTTAAATACTAACCGGATCGTTAACAAATATGGTACCGGGCTTGTTACTGCAGTTAGTGTCTTGATGACAGCCATAGCTCTGCTAGGTTTCTCTACGTCATACTCTTTTTGGTTGCTCTGTCTGTGGGCCATTCCTTATGGTCTTGGGGCTGGTGCGGTCGATGCGGCGTTGAATAATTTTGTTGCACTCCATTACGCTTCCAAACATATGAGTTGGTTGCACTGTTTTTGGGGGATTGGCGCCTCACTTGGACCCTATATTATGGGTTATAGTTTAACAATCAAGAATAATTGGCAAATCGGTTATTTGATCATCGGTATTCTGCAAATTGTATTGACCGGAGTTCTGTTCCTGAGTCTACCTGTATGGCAAAGACAAGTCCGGCTCAAACAGGAAAGTCAGATGGATAACGTTAAACATTTGAGGCTCGTTGAGGCATTGAAAATCAAAGGGGTTAAGCAGGTATTGATTGCCTTTTTTGGCTACTGTGCTTTGGAGGCAACCACCGGTTTATGGGCGAGCAGTTATTTGGTACTGAACCGAGGGATTGAACCTGACACAGCAGCTCAGTGGGCTTCGTTGTTTTATTTGGGGATAACTTGCGGACGGTTTTTGAATGGATTTATCACGGATCGCTTGGGCAATCGGAAGATGATCCGAATTGGGACAGCGTTGATCATTGTTGGTATCTTGACAGTTATTATTCCCGTTACAATCAGCCTGCTGCCTCTCATTGGGTTGATCTTGATTGGCCTAGGATGTGCACCAATTTATCCCTGTGTCATCCATGAGACTCCACGAAGCTTTGGAGCAGAGAATTCCCAGGCAATCATTGGAATTCAGATGGCCAGTGCCTATACCGGTATGACATTGATGCCACCGTTTTTTGGCTGGTTAATTAATTACATCTCAATTACTTTATTTCCGTATTATTTAAGCCTCTTAGTCCTTGTGATGTTAGTAATGACGGAATGGCTCAATCGGATTGTCGCTGGTTCGAAAATATATGGTTAAGCGTTATTGAGTGATTGGATTATATAGATTGTTTTTTACTTGCTCCTGTTCAAGCTATAATTATCAGGTATAATAGAGAAGGTTATAGATTTTATAAATTATCAAAGAAGGTTCAAAATGATCGCCTTAGGTAAAATTCAAGAATTAATTGTCGTTCGAAAGACTCCAATCGGACTGTATTTGAATATTGGAACTGGTGGAAATGATTCCGCTGTTTTGTTACCAAAGAACCAAGTGTCACCAGGGATGGAGATTGGTGATAAGATAACAGTATTTGTTTATAAAGATTCTGAAGATCGAGTTATCGCAACTGTAAATCAGCCCAAACTGACAGTCGGTGAATTAGCACTGTTAACAGTGGTAGATACTACGAAGATCGGCGCTTTCTTAGACTGGGGGTTGGAGAAGGATCTTTTCTTACCATTTAAAGAGCAGCTTGGCAGGGTGCAAAAAGGTAATTCTTATTTAGTGGGACTTTATATTGATCAGAGTGACCGACTGGCAGCAACAATGAAGATTTACAAGATGCTAAGCTGTGATTCACCATATAAAGTTAACAGTAGGGTTCAAGGGACTATCTATCAGATTAATCGTGAGCTGGGAGCGTTTGTTGCTGTTGCTAATAAGTATCACGGGTTAATTCCAAATCAAGAGCTATATGGTGTTTATCAAGAAGGGGACAGAGTCACTGCAAGGATCAAAAAAGTAAGAACTGATGGAAAACTGGAGTTAAGTTTGAGAGAGAATACTGTCAACCAAATTGAGATCGATGCGCGCAAGATTATGGAGCACTTAGCGTTAAACAATGGTACGCTGTTACTTAACGATTCCAGCCATCCCAACCAGATCAAGGCTGAGTTGAAGATGAGTAAAGCCGCTTTTAAGAGAGCGGTTGGAAGGTTATTGAAAGAAGGGGCGATTAAGCTCACTGACAACGGGATTGAAAGAATGTGGTAAGTTGCCAAAACCCACTCAAAAAACCTTCAAGGAACGTTATGTACTTGCTGCGGAAATTAGTATCAGTACAGGATAAATTTCTTAGATGATTCTTCCAGTTTTTTAGCTAATTGCCGTAAATTATGGGCGGCATTATTAAGTGTTTCCATCGAGGCATATTGTTGTTGGAAAGTTGCTGCAACTTCTTCGGTAGCAGCAAGATTGTCCTCGCTGGTTACAACTAATTTATTCATCTCGGAAACAATCACTTGGGTAAAATTATGGACCCCTTTGGCAATTGTAGAGATACTCTTTAGCTCGGTGGTAATTTGGTTGACGCGTTCGATCAACCGGTCAAAGATCCCCATGGTTTCGGTTAAAGTATATTGGGTATTTTTGATCTCTGAGGTACTTTTCGCTACGGAATTTACAGTTTGAGTAGTCTTGTCGAAAATCCGGAATACCAGATTTTTGATATTTTCGGCTGATTCTTTCGATTGATAAGCGAGAGACCTGATGTTACCTGCAACTACACCAAATCCGCGACCCTGTTCTCCGGCACGGGAGGCCTCAATCAAAGCATTTAAAGAGAGAAGGCTGGTCTGCTCCGAAATATCCCAGATGACATCAACAACTTCCTGGATCTGTTGTAAATCTTGAGCCAGATCCTCAACGGTGGTCTGGATCTCATCAACATTGTTCACAAAAGTGGAGATGTAATTGATACTGGTTTCGTTAGCTAAACCACCGCGTTCAGCCTCAACCGCAACTTCCCGACAGGTATCATCGATTGTTGTTAAGACATTCAAGACATTTGATATTTCTTCGCCAGAGTTTCTAATCTTCGTAACTGCTGAATTGACAATATTGGTCTGTTCATTAGCACTGTTTGCTAACTCGGTTACTAAATTATTGAGTTCACCTAAGGAACGAAGCGATTCATCAACGATTTTAAATAAATCGTCACTTGAAGAATTAATGTTTTGAGCATGTTGTGAAGTACCAATTAAAAGAGTTCTTAATTCATCGATTGCTTTATTATAAGCAAATCCAACAGCGCCGATCTCATCAGCAGAGGTAATTGTAACCTTTGATAGCAGATCTCCGGTGGCAAGTCTTTCAGTTGTGTCACGTAAATCTTGTAATGGTTTGATAATCACAATCATCGAAATGAATAAAGCCAAGACAATCGATAATAAGACACCAATAATGGTTATTACAGATTGCAGTCGAATAACGGAATTAAATATTTGACTTCCTCTTTCATAGGTTTCGGTTCCAACAATTCTTAATCGTTTGTTAATACCATAGAGGTAATCGAGGAAGATCTTGGTCTGTTCATTGAAGCGTCTGTAATAGACCGAAGTGTTGGAATCATACGTAATTAAACTATTATAAAGATTCATTGCTGCCGTTTTGTAATTGTTATAGTTGGTTTGATATTCTGTAAGTGATTCATCAGGAATGTAACTCTCTAATTCCTCCAGATAACCTTGAACATTGTTAAGTTCGGAATAGAATTCAGAGATTGCATTGGAATTACTGTTTTGAATCATTTGAATCGCATAAGTTTGGCATGAATACATCGCTTGCTGGGCATCGGTGATTGGAAACAGCACGGTTGTATTATCTTTGTAGATTGAGTTGGTGACTTCATGCATCTCTCGGATTTTAGTGATGCCAATAACACTTACTATTACTGTGATTAGGCTGGTAAAAACGAGGATCATTACAATTTTTATAGTCACACTATTGAGGTTGAGCTTGTTAATCAATGGTAAGCGCATCGTTGGCATCCTCCTGAAATACAAAATAAACACAAATATCAATAATTATTTTATTTATCTAATAAGTTTCTCTCTATATGTGAGTAACAGTTGGATCTTTATAATCATCATTTTAGTGTTTGGGACTGAAATTAGATCAGACTTTCAACTGTTGTCTTAAAAATGCGACAATTTTCAGTCAGATCGGGGCCGTGCCGGTGTAAGTCACCACCGATTAAGAGTACAACATCGTTACCATAAACCTGCAGCATATCATTGATCCTTGCAAGACTCATTCCGCCGCCCGGTACAGGAAAGATTGTCTTAATTTGTCCCATCGGTATTGTTGTTCCGGTAACAATCTTCTGACATTCTTCGAGACTAAATGAGAACCGCCCACCGTAATTGGGGAAAATAGTGGCATCAGCACCGGCTAAACGTGTTAATTGACCAAAAATAACATTATGAGCGATACCATTATCCGGTGAATTAATCATGCTGCCCAAAAACGTGGGATGACTGAAAATTGGTAATTTAATATTAGGATCAATTGCTATTTGACGAATTATGTCAAAACCGGTAAGTCCGGGACTTATTAGCAGACCACCGGCACCATTTTCTTTGGCAAAGAGTGCATTTTCAAAAACGCGCTCAGCTGGAGCGGTGATATTCGGCATATAGATCGATTGCTTGCCGGTTTGACGGTTTGCCCGTTCCACTCCTTCAACACAGTAGCGGACTCGTTCCTGAAAAGGGGCAAAAGGTTGATTGGATAACCCATGATCATCTTTAATGATATCGAGACCACCAAGTGCTAACTGGTAAGCTATCTCGCCTAATTGTTTGGCAGAAAGCCCCATTGGTTTTAAAGCAGTACACAGCAACGGACGTTTCGGGATATTTAAAAGTTGCCGTAATCCGTCTCTCCCAAAACGTGGCCCTTGAAAATTACGGAGATATTCTCCAGGGAGCTCTAAACCTTCAACTCGAATCCCTGGAATTAAACTAATATTGCCATAGATAACATTTAAAGTCTGTGTCAGTTCGAATGCGGTTGTTTCAATTGCATAGCTGATCTTCACCAAATGTTGATGATCATCAATTGAATCAAATGATTCAATTTTACCGATGATATGGTCGCGGATTGGTCCGTCCGGAATTAACGCATATGGAAACTCAACAGTCTGCTCCAGACAGATGTTATCTGCTTTGGTCTGGGCTTCATCTTTGGTGCCGCTTAGACGATACCAGACAGTAAAACGGTTTCCTGATAAGTTCAGTGTTGTACTAGGAATCATTACAATGCCTCCGCTTTAGCAGCGCTATGGACAGCTTCAATACGTACATCCGCCAGTTCGTTCTCGGAAATATCAAATTTAGTGTTTAACATTGCTTCGATTTGAGCGATCAATGCAGTTGCATCAAGATGATAATACTTCATTAGATAAGGTCGGCTGGCACCATGAGCGAAGGTGTCCTGGAGACCGATTCTGATTAATCGTTTACCTATGCCGGATTCGGCTAATAATTCAGCAACAGCACTACCCAAACCACCAATTACTGTATGGTTTTCCATGGTGATCACCCCGTGTTTGGCTTTGGCCGCGGCTTCGAGAATGGTAGGGTCGTTAAAAGGTTTGAGAGTAGTGACGTGCAAGTGATGGATTGAAACTCCACGTTTGGTCAGACAGTGAGTAGCGCGAAGCGCTTCTTCAGTACAAATGCCGCTGGTTATGAGGACCAGATCATCGCCAGTACTGATCGTCCGTGATTTTCCAAATTGTGTCGGATGTGCGGGATCAAATAGGCGGGGGACTTCTCCACGGAGCATTCTAATATAGACTGGTCCTGGAATAGTTTCAGTTATTGCTAACACAGATTCGATATCGGTTGCATCGCCGCATTCGAAGATTGTCATATTCGGCAGTGCCCGCATTATAGCGATATCTTCAATTGCTTGATGGGTGGCACCTCCGGGTGTGGTGATACCGGGCAAGAATCCAACCAGCCGTACCGGCAAATTAGGGTAAGCAACTGACATGGCAACCTGATCATAAGCGCGCCGGTAGATAAAGACCGCAAAAGTATGTACAAAAGGCTGGAAACCTTCCCTGGCTAGACCACCGGCAAAACTGATCATATTCTGTTCGGCAATCCCCATTGATAAAAAACGTTCGGGATAGTTTTTTTTGAAGAGGTCGATCTCGGTAGAACTGGTTAAATCTGCCGACAAGACTAATACTTCAGGTCTATCTTTTGCCCAATTGACCAATGATTGAGCATAAACTTTGCTCAGTATCTCCATTGAGGGACTCCTTTTCAAAGTGGGTGATTTGAAATAAGCTTAAGCACGGTCAACAATAGCTATTGTTAAAATTTTTGTAATTCCAAGTTATATTCTTCACGTTCCTGCTCGTTAGTAAACCGGATATAATGCAACTTGGGTGCCCTTTTTCTTAAAAACTCCATCTTGGCACAAGGATCGGTATAACATAACACAACTAAAGGTTGTCCGTCTGACTTTTTATTAAGTGACGGAGTTACCAAAGCATTGGGGTTGTGTCCATCGACCTGATGGACTTCGGCTCCAAAGGCGATTAGCTTATCAGCTAATGGTTCGATATTCATGACTTCAGTGACTAACCCATCACATTGCTGCCGGTTGACATCGACATAGACAATCATATTATCGAGCTGATAATGGGCCATGGTCTGAAATGTCTCCCAGGTTTGTCCTTCCTGGAATTCACCATCAGACATCATTACACAGACCCGCCCGGAGTCTTTCCGAAACTTACGTGCAAATGCGATTCCTGCAGCCTGACTTAGACCTTGAGCAAGCGAACCAGTCATAACTTCCATTCCTGGAGAATGTTCAGCACCAATCATCTCCATGGTATAACCATCTTTGTTGAAATAATTTAAGGCTTCGGGTGCCAGACGTCCTACTTCGATTAATGTTGCATAGAGAACCAATGAATAATGAGTTGGTGACAGAAAAAACCGGTCGAGGTTAGGGTCATTGGGACCGTTATAAATTGCGCCGGTTTGATAATTTTTATTACGATTACTGGGAACTCCGGAGAACAAAGGCGGAATTAAAGGTGCTTCACTTGGACCTAAATTCATAATCTTGGTATACAAAGCGGCTAAAATTTCTGCAGCAGAGCAGGCCTGACTTAAATAACCACCATTATTAATAATGGTATATTCTAATACCCGGCGACGAATTCCATGGGCAACTCGTCCGATCTCTTCTTCCCAGGTTGTTTCAGTGAGATGTTGACTCATTTTTATCAGACACCTTTTTGAGTATATTAACAAGAATCAACCAAATTAATTCAAAAAATTGTTAACAATAATATTAAAATTGAAGTTAGCAGAAAAATTAAATTTTGTCAAGTTATTGACATAATTCTCAAATTAGATGTATTATTTATTCATTAATCTATCCATCTCTTTACATGGAATAAAATGGAAAATATTCATTTAAAATTTTTACCGGATCTTTCGCTGTTTATTAGGCTTTTACAGAAAATGGACAGTGTTAAGAGATAAAAAAATAAAAAAGAAGGTGAAGCGATGGTGAACAGAAAGTTTGGATCTTTATTAGTTAGTTTTATGTTAGTATTTGTATTGGTTTTGGCGACATGTTATGGTGCGAACGAGAAAGTTCCGGCAAAGATCGCTAAAGCCAAAAAAGGTATTAAAATAATGGTTATCAGAAAAATTGGCGGCGATGACCATACTGCGCAATTTTTAGCAGGAGCTAAAAGCGAAGGAGAATCATTAGGTTTTAAAGTTGATACTTATACTGCGAATGGAAATTCCGCTAAGTTTCATGATGCAATAGCACAGGCAATTCAGAAAAAATATGATGGTATTATTATTTCACATGGTGATGATAATGCAACGGTAGAAGATGTTAAACTGGCAGTGGAAAAAGGAATTCCGGTTGTTGCATTTGATTCGCACAATAAGATTACTGAAATTAAAGGGACAACCCTTACTTCACAAGCAGACGAATCATTGGCAAAACTTTCATTAGGTAAATTGGTTTCGGATTATAACGGCAAAGCAAATATTATCTACCTTTGGGTTGACGGATTCCCGCCAATGGTAAGAAGGAATAAGGTTTACCGGGAGATTCTCCAGAATAATCCGGGAATTAAAGAGATTGCCCGTTTTGGAGTTGCCAGCGCCAATACATCAGTTGAAACTCAAAATGCAGTAGCAGCGATGTTGGCCAAACATCCCAAAGGTACAATTGATGCTATCTGGGCAACCTGGGATGCTTTTGCAATCGGAGCTACGCGGGCGGTAAAAGAAGCAGGACGTACTGAAATAAAGATCTACGGTATTGACGTATCAAACGCTGATCTCCAAGCAATGCAGGAGAAAGGCAGTCCTTGGGTGGCAACGGCGGCAGTTGATCCGAAGTTGATTGGTGAAGTGAATATGAGGATTCTTGCCAAGAAGATTGCCGGAGAAGCAACTCCGAAAACTTATGATTTTGATGCTGCATTAATAACTCAGGAAACACTTCGAAATGCTAAGTCACAAGTTAATATGCAAACTCTCAATCAAACAATTCCTGGTTGGGGTAAGTCGAATGACTTCCTTGAACCCTGGATGAACACTCTCAAATCAAAAAACAGTAAAAAGAAATAATTCAATTTAATTTTATTATTGTTATCTAGCGGGGAACACATTATTGTGTTCCCCGTGATATATGTTAAGAAAATGTAAAACTCTAGCAAATTTGAAGGTGCAAAGTGATGACTTGTAATAAAGTTGATAAGCTCACTATGAGCAAAATTTCGATGGAGTTTCCTGGAGTAAAAGCGCTTAATAATGTTGATTATGAAATCGAAACCGGGACTATCCATGCTTTAATCGGAGCCAACGGGGCTGGGAAATCAACCCTAATGAAGACTCTGGTGGGAGTATATCAGGATTATAATGGTGAAATAGCGCTAAACGGTCAGGTATTAAAGATAAAGTCGCCCAAAGATGCTAAAGATTTAGGAATTGAGATTGTGTACCAGGAAGTAGATACGGCTCTAATACCCTATTTGACTGTAGCCGAAAATGTGATCCTTGAACAATATATTAATAATATGGGTAAAAAACAGCTAATCAATTGGAACAGACTCTATGAGGAATCCGAGGAAGTCTTGAATAAACTCAATATCAAAATTGCCACCCGTAAAATAGTCAAGGAGCTCACATTAGCAGAAAAACAGATGGTGCTGATCGCCAGAGCGATCAGTAAAAAATGCCGTTTTTTAATCCTTGATGAACCTACTGCTGCACTAAGTCAGGTTGAAACTGAAGAGTTATTCCGGGTGGTGCGTGAATTGAAAGAGCAAAATGTTGGTATTGTCTTTATTTCACACCGTTTACCGGAAGTATTTGCAATAGCGGATCAGATCACCGTCATGCGTGACGGGGAGATAGTCTTACAGAAGCAAGTTGGTGAGATTAACCAAATTGAGGCTGTAGAATCAATGATGGGGAGGAAAATTAAGCAGCAGCAAACCATATTTAAATCAAAAATTGGTAAAAAAATCTTTGAAGTCAAAAACTTAAGTGATCGTAATAAAGTTCGCGATATTAACTTTGCGGTTCATTCGGGTGAAATAGTGGCGATTGCCGGATTGGTAGGAGCAGGCAAGACGGAATTATGCAATGCTTTGTTTGGAGCATCACCGCTGAAATCCGGCGAACGATTGATTGCAAATCAACCGGTCCATTTTGATCATCCGCATCAGGCGGTCGAATATGGGTTAGCATTGATCCCCGAAGAAAGAAGAAATCAAGGAATCTTTATTAATGAATCCGTAAAAACCAATATAACAATAACTAATCTCGAAAAGTATTGCCAACATGATCATTTTATTGACTCCCGGCTGGAGCGGAGAACTGCCAGGGAAATGATTGACCAGCTTGGAATTAAGACAACGAGTGAAGAAGTACGGGTGGCTTTTTTATCAGGGGGTAATCAGCAGAAAGTGGTCATCGGTAAGTGGTTGATCACTGATGCCCAAATCTATATTTTTGATGAACCAACCAAAGGAATTGATGTTAATGCCAAAAATGATCTCTTTGAGTTGATTAAGCAATTGGCCCAAAGTGGGAAAGCAATTATTTATGCTTCCTGTGACTTTCAGGAGATCTTAAGCATTGCTAACCGGATTTATGTAATGTACGATGGTAAATTTATTAAAGAGTTCTTAACCGAATCAACTACTGAAGAGGAATTATTATTTTATGCAACAGGAGGTGGCAGTTGTGAGTACCAACACTGAATTGACTACTCCCGGCAAACAACATCCGCGGTTTTTCAACTATGAATTTTTCTATAAATGGGGTACTCTGTTTACCATTATTGCAACGATTGCGGTCTTTGGATTAGCAATAGATGGTTTTTTAGAACTTAACAATATTCTAAACATCCTCCGTTCGATTTCAATTGTAACAATAATTGCAATTGGAATGACGGTTTCATTGGCGGTTGGTGGATTTGATTTATCGGTAGGTTCCGTGGCTTCAGTAGCCGGAGCAATCTCTTTGTCAATGTTTGTTTGGTATTGTCAGGGATCATTTGTGGCAATATCAGTTGCACTTTTGGTAGCAATGTTGTTTGGGTTTATCAATGCCATATTGGTTGTAAAAATTAAGATTCCGGATATGTTACTGACATTGGCGACTATGTTTATTTATCAGGGAGTTGCTTTAACATATACTCAGGGGAGTACCATCTCCCAAAATATGGTCTTGCCTAACGGGGAATTTGCTGTGGGGAAAATAACTAATTTCTTCAACAGTCTCGGTAAAATACCCTGGATTATCATTATCATGCTGGTGATTGTGGCAGTAGTCCATTTCTTTCTTACTTACACCAAGCATGGACGATATATGTATATGGTGGGAGGCAATATTGAGGCGGCAAGACTTTCGGGAGTTGATGTAAATAAATACCGGATCATCGCCTACCTGATATCGGCGATTTTTGCGGCGATTGGCGGTATTGTTTTGGTTTCCAGAATCCAAACCGCAGAGATCAATGCCGGAGCACCTTATCTGATGGATGCGGTGGCAGCAGCTTATATTGGTCTTTCATTTGGAGGATCAGGTAAACCAAATGCGATCGGGACATTTGTAGGTGCAATCTTAATCGGAATTTTACAAAACGGACTGGTAATGCTTTCAGTACCATACTTTGCGATGGATATTGCCAAAGGACTGGTGCTTGTAGCTGCACTTACTTTAACTTATTACAAAAAGAAATAAGGAGGGGTAAAGAGGATGTCCAAATATTTTGTGATGAAAGAAAAGGATGTAATTGAATATTGTAAACAGCAGAATCTGTTTCCGAGTGATGCGGAATTAAACTGTATTGAGATTGGTGATGGCAATCTCAATTATATATTTAAGGTTACCGATCAACGCAGCTCTAAATCACTGATTATCAAACAGGCTGGCCCGGTAGCCAGGATCTCTGATGAGTTTAAGGTTTCACCGGATCGAAACCGGATTGAAAGTGAAATCCTGAAAATACAGTATGAGCTGGCGCCAGGCTTAGTACCCAAAGTATATCAATATGATCTGGAGATGAACTGTTGTGTGATGGAGGATTTATCTGATCATAAGATCATGCGGCAGGCACTGATTGAGCATCAACAGTTTCCGTTATTCGTAGAGCATATTACCACTTTTCTCTGCAATACCTTGCTGTTAACATCTGATGTAGTGGTTGATCATAAACGAAAGAAAGAACTGGTAAAACAATTTATCAATCCTGATTTATGTGAGATCACCGAAGATTTGGTCTATACCGAACCCTTTTTTGATTGTCCCCGTAATGATCTTTTAGACGTAACCAAAGAGTTTGCGAAGCAAGAGTTGTGGTCCGACTCAAACTTACTGTTGGAGACTGCAAAACTTAAATTCGAATTTATGACCAACGCTCAAGCATTGATTCATGGAGACCTTCATACCGGTTCAATCTTTGTCAAACCGGACTCGACTAAAGTGATTGATCCGGAATTTGCTTTTTATGGTCCGGCCGGTTATGATGTCGGAAATGTTATCGCCAATCTGATCTTTGCTTATCAAAATGCCGAAGCGACTATGGAAGAAGGGTCGCAGAAGAGTGACTATCAGAATTGGTTAGAGACAGCAATCGTCCAAACGATCGATCTGTTTAAAAGTAAGTTTTTGAGTCTCTGGCAACAAAAAGTCACGGAGCGAGTTGCTACTTATCCAGGGTTTGCGCAGTATTACCTTGACAGTATTATTCGGGATACGGCAGCAGTGGCTGGTTGTGAACTATGCCGCAGGATTATCGGTATTGCTCATGTTAAAGATATTACAACCATTCAAGATGTATCACGGCGTGCTGCCGCCGAAAGAGTATGCCTTAGTATCGGTAAGCGCTTTATTTTGGAGCGCAATCAAATCCGGACAGGCGCTGACTTCTTGAATATTGTCAAAGCGTGTCAGGATGCGGCATTGAAAGCTTAAATAGCTTTTGTTTTGGGAGATTCTTAAATAAAGATAATAATAATTGGTGACGAGGTGATATAATGGGTAATTTGAATGAAGCCGATTTTTGGGATTCAGTCAAATGGGAACAGGATAGAATAATAATTTTGGAACAGACTAAACTGCCTCTCGAGACTGTTTTTGAGGAATTAACCGTTGTTGAACAAGTCTGGGAGGCGATCCGGCAACTGAAAGTAAGAGGAGCACCGGTCATAGGTATTACTGCTGCTTATGGACTATATCTGGCGGTAATGAATTCTGAGGCTGAAAATTTTGAACAGTTCTGGACCGAACTCAAGCAGCATTCTGACTATCTCGCTTCTTCGAGGCCAACAGCGGTCAATCTTTTCTGGGCGTTGGCGCGAATGGAGAGTTGCGCCCAGAGAGCGAAAGGACTTCCCATCAATAAAATAAAAGAATTGTTATTAGAGGAAGCCCATTTAATTAAAGCAGAAAATACCGAGATCTGTTCCAATATTGCCAAATATGCCCTTCCGTTAATCAAAGACGGAATGGGGATTTTAACTCATTGTAATGCAGGGTCCATTGCAACAGCAACCAAATACGGTACTGCATTGGCGCCAATCTACCTTGCACATGAACAGGGTTTACGGTTAAAGGTGTTTGCTGATGAAACACGGCCTTTAAACCAAGGTTCAAGGCTGACTACATGGGAATTACAGAAAGCAGGAATTGATGTGACATTAATCTGTGATAATATGGCGGCTGCAGTGATGGCGCAAGGCAAAATACAGGCAGTCTTTGTTGGGTGTGACCGGGTGGCCCGAAATGGTGATGCTGCAAATAAGATCGGTACTTATGGAGTGGCAATCTTGGCTAAAGAGCATGGTATTCCGTTTTATGTGGCTGCTCCGACATCAACGATTGATATTTCGATTGCCACGGGAAAAGAGATTCGGATTGAAGAGCGTTACGCAGATGAAGTTACTTGCGGATTGGGGAAACGGACTGCCCCGCTGGATGTTAAAGTATACAATCCGGCCTTTGATGTGACACCCGCCAAATATATTACCGCAATTATTACTGAGAAAGGAATTATCGAACCGCCGTTTGAGTCTAAAATAGTTGAATTAATGCAAAAAACCACCCAATCAATTTAATGGGTGGTTTTAATTTATTATTTGTTATGGAAATAAATTAATTGATTTGGAAGAGCTCAATTGCTTGTTTTAAAGTACTGGCAATTTGGCGGAGATTTTCAGCTAAGGCAGTTACTTGTTGCATTGAAGCGCTTTGTTCTTCAGCAATTGCCGACACCTCTTGGGTGCTGGCTAAGTTTTCTTCACTGATTGCTGCAATAGCACTAATTGCTTCGGTTGCCTTATCGTTTGTGGCTGCCATTTGCTTAGTCGATTTAACGATTAGATCAATCTGCGAGATTGTGTTCATTAAAGTTTTATAAATCTCTTGGAATGTTACAGTAGCTTCGGTTGCTAAATCCTTACCTGATTCAGCCAAGACTATTCCCTGATGCATTGCTTCGCCTGCCTGGTTTGTCCGGTCTTGGATTTTCTTAATCAAGCCAGATATCAAACGGGCAGATTGTTTGGATTGTTCGGCTAATTTTCCGGTTTCTTTAGCTACAACTGCAAAACCTTTACCATGCTCACCGGCCCGGGCAGCTTCGATCGATGCATTTAGAGCCAAAAGACTGGTCTGTTCAGCAATACCTTCGATGATAGTAGTAATGGAACTGATCTCCTCTGAAGTGCTCACTAAAACATTAATAACATCGGCTGCTTCTTTGGTGGCATTATACAAGGAGTTGATTGCTGCTGCAACATCATTGGTAACTTTATAACCAAGTTCTGCTGAGTGAGCAACCTGATTGGAAAAAGTACCAATTGTTTGCGAGTCTCTGGTAACTTGAATAACCATCTCAGATAACTTTTGAATTGAGTGGACAACTTCCGTGATTTGTTTAGTCTGTTCGGAAGTAGCAGTAGCAAGTTCGTCAGCTGCTTTTGCTACTTCTAATGCTGATCTGCCGGTATCCATGGAAACCATGTTCAATTCGGCGCTGGCAGTATCAATTGCGTGTGACTTTTCTGTAACATCAATTATTAAGCTACGTAGTCCCTGAATAGCTTTGTTGAGTCCTTTTACGGCTTCGGTTACTTCCAGTGAACCAATTGGATCAGTTTTATGAGTAGTTAGATTACCGGTCCCTAATGATTTTACCCTTTCAACCATCTTGGTTAACGGAAGAGAGATAAATCCGGCGATAAGCAAGCCAATTAAGACTGCAAAAAATGAACCTACTATCATAATTATTAAATTCATGGTCTTCAATCTTGAGGCGAGTTTATCACTTTCCAAATAGAGATTATAATTGTTACTAATAGTTGTGTTTTGTAAATAGCGGACTAAGCCTTGTACCTTATCAACTTCTTTACTGAGAATCGTGTAATTATTATAAGTGATTGGTTGGGAGATAGTCGCTTTTATTGTTGTAAAAGATTGATCTAACTTTTCTTTTGTAGAGTCATCAATAGCTTTCATTGTTTGGATCAAATTAAACAATGCCTGGATTTCGATTTGAGTATTAGGTTTTAATGCAGTTTGATTAATCAAGGCTTCTGCATAAACAGTGCGAATCTTTTCAACATTAACTGCTACGGATGATAGATCTTCTTTTCCCATCGAAGATGAACTTTCATAAATAGTTTTAGTATTTTGATGGATTGCACTCATAGCTTGGTTACTGTTGATACTTAGGATTACCATCAAAATAACCATCATGATAATAATGGACAGGATTTGATAGAATACGCTGATTTTGGAGAGGATTTTTTTTAGAGAGTTAAGTAGGTTAGAAAACATTCAAGCACCTCCAAAAAATAAAGGAACGAATCACTTAAGCATTTTGACTAGTTGTATATCGGTAATAGTTACATGATGCTTAAGTATTTTGTAACAATAAAATTAAAAAACTAATAGTTGTTTCATGATTTAAAATATTCTTCATAACTGCCTTAAATCCTTGTTAATACAATTAAAAATGTTAAAATTTTGTGACAATAAGCTCTTTAAAGATCAGAAAATGACAAATATGATAAAATATACTATCAAAATAGGAAGTAATTATTTGGATTAATAGATAAAATTGATACTTTTTAATATAAACTGTAAAGAGAATAAGAAGAATCAAGCAATTCAGTTTACAGATATACAATATATAATTTTATCTACAATAAGTTGAAGCTCCAACAGCTTTCTGTATAATAATTGAACGTCTTCCAATGGTTCTTAATAGTCAGTTATTGTAAAATTAAAATATTTAATGTTTATAAGACCTGGCAGGGGTCTTTTTTATTTTAAAGGAGATTTGATCAAAATGGCGAAATGTGTAAATTATACTCTATCAGTCTGAAAAGGGGTTTGGAAGTTTGAAACAGTTTTTACTATTGATGATTTTGGCGCTTGTATTACTTATGGGGTGTCAAGAAAATATTCTTACTCCATTCCAAGTTAACGATCTTTGGGGCTATCAGGATGCTAATGGCAATATTGTTATTGAGCCCCAATATATTTTTGCCGAACCCTTTTCGAAATATGGTTTGGCCCTGGTGGCCAGTTTAGAAGATGGCTGGGTGTTTATCAACAGTCAAGGGGAATTGGTGATTAAACCATATTATCTTGCTAATAATAACAGCTGTGATCGTTTTAGTGACGGGCTATGCCGCTATGAGGAGAATGGTAAAATAGGCTATTTTGATGAAAAAGGAACAATTCAAATTAAGGCTCAATTTGAATATGGTTCTGCTTTTATTAATGGATACGCCGCTGTTGCCAAAGATGTTAGTTTTGAAGAAGTCGGCGAATTGACTTTCGTTCGTTCCAATCAATGGGGGTTCATTAACAAAAACGGTCAATTGGTGATTCCATATCAGTATGAAGCAATCATTGAACCATTTAATGAACAAGGAAGGGCTGTAGTAAAAAAAGACAGACGGCAGATAATTATTGATCAGAAAGGTATTGAACTGGGCGAACAATAAAAGATTAAAGAATTATTTTTATTGAATTACCAAATGAGTATGTTAGTGTTTGAAGTACAAATGCCAAAAGGGGGGTTGTATTTGAGAAGAATAAAAAACGACTTATCTGGAGATGTTACTGCAAAATTAAATTGGAAATTGTGGTTCAATATTTTAGGTTTCGTTCTGTTTTTCATTAATTGTAGCATTATTGTGCTCCATCGCCAATTCTTCTTCGATTATGGTAATAGTTTTAGAATTGTAGAAATGTATATTTTTTCAACATTTACTATCCTGATTTATTTGGGTTATAGTGTTATTTTCTGTGTTATTAATCTAGTCAGGTTTTTATTACAAAAAAAGAAGCTTGAGCTAGCTCCGATATTATTACTTATGGCTCAGATAATTGTTATTTCTTTAGCATTAACCTATCCGACAGCAGATTTTTATAAAGCAAAAGAAAAAAGCCTTAATGAGTTAGCAAGCTATATTGAGAATAAATATCCTGAAAGGACAACCGATCTAGTCCTAAATGCAATATCACTTCCAGATAAATTAGATAAAGATTTCAAGTTATGGCCGGTTGATGTTCAAATTAAGGATGGCGTTATAAAAATTCGTGTTAAATTAAGCGGAAGTTCGTTTGGTACTCATAGGTTTATGTTATATCGGTCAGATGGCCAAAATCCGGATAATCATGATTTGTCATCAAAAAAATCAATATTTGAGCATAAAAGTGAGAATTGGTTTTTGGTTGATTGGAGAGATTGATCTTATTGAATGGGGTTAATGAGACATTTATTCCTAAATATGAAAGAAGACTGTGGTTTAGTATTATTATAACAATAGTTGTAATTTTATTTTTGATTGTTATCTCAATAATTTTTTCCGCTTTCAAGGTATTGTTATTTGCATTTTTGCTATTATTAATTTTAGCTGGAATTTTTTTAAATCTGGCAAAATGTATTAACTTTGGAGATAGAATAGTAATCCAAAGGTATTTTTTTAAAGAGGTAATCTTAAATTATGAAGATATTGAATATGTTGGAGTTACATATTTAAAAACTACTACAATAAAACTCGGTTTTACGCACATGATTAATGCAAGTGATTTGATTACATTGCTTAATCAGAAAATGAAGAACGGTTTAATTCCAGAAAGTCCAAACGTAAAGGAGTTTGCTTTTCAAGAACTCAGATCTATTGGTGCTCTCAAATTGACCGCATACATAACAGTCCCGATATTGATTGCAGTTAGAGTTGCACATTTTTTTGATTTGTCTATCTTAAAAAACAATATATTTAATCTATTAATTATTCTAATTCCAATTGGAACATATTTTACTGCATGGATCTTATTTAAGAAAAGGAATTAGTACCGAAGTAGAAGAGTTCCTTGATGGAGCTTATTTTTGGTGCGAAAGGTTTAAGGTGATTTTGTGAAAAGAATTATAGTAACATTGATTTCATTATTGATAATAATTTTGTTGGTCTATATCGTTGACCTTCAGGGACGACAAGCAATTAGGACAACGGTTTCGAATTATTATGATGTAGTAAATGTCTATAAATCGCTGGTAAAGCAAGTGAGAAAAGAATCCACTGAGATAACTGTTGAGCAGTTAGATCAATATTTTCAGGACGAATTGATCGGTAAGTATCAGGAGATAATGACGGGTAATATTTTGAACAGTTTTGAAGAGGCTATCAGAAGTTGTTCAGTTATGTCGGAAGATTATCAGATTTTATACTCAGATTTGGAAGCGATAACAATTAAAAGTGTTGAAGTTAAAAGATTAGGATTGAATAACTTTTTATGCACAGTTTTGCTTAATAGTAAGGAAAGTTACAGTAGCCTTACCTATCATCCTGTCTTGGAGACGATTGTTAAAGATTATAAAGTCTCAAATCTTACCCAGGAGGAATTTGATGAGTTTTCAAATGAAGATTTTATCATGGATCTGGATGTTAACCGGAAAGAACTTTTTTATTTACGAAAGGTCAAAGATCGTTGGTTAATCTACGATATACAACAAGATATTTTAAATTCAACGTTGAAGATAGAGAAATAGGGGATAGGTAGTTAAAATTGATTTAAAGCAATTATTCAGGGCCATTTTTGGACTGATTATCTGTGAGGAGAACCGATGATGAAAGAAAATTTTTACACGGTTTTAATTGAGGCGGTAAAAAATGAAGAAGCATTTGTCAAAGTTTTCTGGGTTTTTGCACAACATATTGGTGAAGCCATTGGTATTGTTGAAGCATATCTGAACACATTGGATTTAGTTAAGTTCCGGATTGAGGAAGTGGATCCGGCTGATCGGAATGATCTGCCGACAGATGTGATTGAGTTGGAACATAATAAGCTTTATTGCACTGAAGCTGGTTATAGTTATCCGATTGAGGAATATCCAGACTTCAATCTTCCTTCAGGAGTTGTTTTATCAAGTGAAGAAGGTGATTATGAATACGAAGCTCTTACTGAAGGATACCTTGTTTATGAAGATGAAGACCAAATTCAACATCTGGAGATTGTGGTTGATCAGTCAAGGTTGTTTGATCTCTATTTTGATATTGGGGAGCTGCTCAAATCAATTCGGGTTTTTTGGTTAAGACTTGCTGATGATTGGGAAGTCGATGGTACGCTCGAGATTTATGCGAATGAATCATTAAATGATTTGGTCCGGATTAAACAATTTGTAATGGATAATTATGAAGATATTTTCCGGAGTGGCTTCTTGACTGCTACAATCTATTCGGAAGAGGGAGCCACTAATTTGAATTTGGATGAGCATAAGATTATCCATATCTTAACCCAATCGAAAGATTTGGTAGCCGAGATCAAAGATTTTTTAGATAAGAGCAATTTTCAACATTTTGATGCAGAAAATTTTGTCAGTGTTGAATATGGTTTTCATCACTGGCATTATCGGCCGATACAATCAAAGGACCGGGCAGAGTTGATTGAACTTCTTCTGAAGAATGGTTTTTTCTTGTGGAAAAGGGAATAGATAGAATGATTTAATGGCAAAGCAGTCGCTGCAAAAGTCCGCCAAATTTTCAATGGTTGTGACTATTAAGCTGATTTTCGATGCTATTCATATCTTAAACAGTTAACAACGAGCTCAATGGCTCGTTTTTTAACATTTTGGATGCTTGAGCAAGGTTTCAGGTGTGATTAACATTATGAATCGAAAATTACTTGCTGTGAGGGTAAGAACTTTGAGTCAAATGGATTGTTATGGTAATATTTTCTATAGAAAACCGCCATATTTTGGTAAGATGCTAAGAAGTTGGACAGTAACCATTATTAACTTAAAAGGAGCTTATTATGTTGTTTCAGTATGAAGAAGAGAATGTTGTTAAAATCAAAAAAGATGTTGAGTTGGAGTTTGTCCTTGCTTATTTGGAAAGGATGAATCCTAAAACCCGATCTTTCTGCACGCTTTCAAACCAGGATGAAAGTTATGTCCAATGCGCCGGATCAAAGTTAAGGATGATTGTTGAACACCGGGGGTATCAGGGTTCAGGATTTACTCATTATGTTCTGGGCAAAAATACGAATGACCTAAGAGAGCACTCAATTAACTATAGCGGGGGTATTATCCGGTTAAAGCGGAATGAGATTTTAAGCGTTAATGATGCCAAAATTGTGTTTCAATCGTTCTATTTAACCCAAAAAATGCCGGAAGGTTATTGTTTGAGGGATAATACTCAAATGTTTGTTAAATCCGAAAAGGATCGTTAATTAAGTGGATTATTATAAGTAGCAGTGGATTATTTAATAATTTAAAATGTAGAATATAATTTGTCAAGTTATCCCATCGTTTTTGCGCGAATTATTGCAATTGCTGATACATTTGACGCGGTTACATCTTATCGCCATTATCGTAATGCCAAGTCCCCGGAGGAAGCGCGTCAAATAATTATTGATCAGAGTGGTCAACAATTTGATCCTGAATTGGTTGAAATATTTTTGAAAGTATATCCGGCGATGGAGGATTACTATAAATTGCAGCTGTAACCATCCAGTTCTTTCTGAAAATTCTATTGCTCTTATGGAATATTATTATTAAAATATTAGTAAGAAGACTTAGTTTAAGGGAATCAGGATGAGTGCTAAAAATAGAGATTCGTCTTTGCAAATTGGTCAGATTATTGATTTAACCATTAATGACTATGGTTATGAAGGAGTCGGCGCCGGTCGTTATCATGGTTTTACTGTGTTTGTCCCCGGAGCTTTGTATGGAGAAAGGATTCAGGCCAAAATAACAGAGATCAGGGGTAATTCGGCACAGGGTGTTTTAGCCAATGTTTTGGTCAGATCGGTTGACCGTAATAAGCCTTTCTGCCGGATTTATGGACTATGCGGTGGTTGTAATCTGCAACACATGGAATATAAAGCTCAATTAATCATGAAATGGCAACTGATTGTTAATGCAATTGAGCGAATAGCGGAATTTAAGGGTGTTTTGGTTCATCCGACTATTGGAATGAAGAAACCCTGGTTTTATCTTAACCGACTGCATTATTGGGTGGGTCGATCGGATGATAACGAGTTAATTATGGGTTTTGGTCATAAAGACACCCAAGAAATTGTAACAACCAAAGAATGTGTGACTCAACCAATGATTGCCAATTGGATCAGCCAAAAACTGAAGGAGATCGTTAAGATCTATGGTTTTTCGGCTTATAATGAAGCGGATGGAACCGGTCTTTTAAGGCATATTATGATCAGAATCGGTTATTATACCGATGAGATTATGGTTATTTTGGTTACCAACGGCGCGGAATTTCCTTATGGAGAGCGATTTGCGTTAGAATTAATGGTGAACTTTCCGGCAGTTAAGAGTGTGATTCAGAATATTAATGTTTCGCGTGACAGGACAATCTTTGGAAAAGAGAACCGGGTTTTAGCCGGTTCGAGCCGAATTACTGATAAAGTGGATGATATTAAATTTTGCTTCTCATTGAAGTCGTTTTATCGGAGCAGTCCGGTGCAGACGATTGTCTTATACAAGGAAATTCTGAAATATGCAGGTTTAACCGGAACTGAGTCAGTGCTTGATGCCTACTGTGGAATTGGGGTTCTAAGTTTGATGTTAGCCCGAAAAGCCCGGTTTGTTTTTGGGATTGAATATCTGCCGGAAGCGTTTCAGGATGCCAGGGAAAATGTTGCGTTGAATAACATTAATAATGTGCAGTTTATTCTGGGAAGAACTGAAAAGGTTTTACCAGAGTTGATAAATCAAGGATTCAAATTTGATGTTGCGGTCCTTGATCCGCCCCGTTCGGGTTGTGAACCCAGTGTATTAAAGAATATTGCTAATGCAATGATTAAGAGGGTTGTTTATGTAAGTTATAATCCGGGAACTTTAGCACATGATTTGAAGCTGTTGAGCGAGTATGGATATAAGATAATTGAGATTCAACCAGTAGATTTACGTCCTCAAACCCATTTTGTCGAGTGTGTTGCTAAACTGGAAAGGGTTTGAACTTGCTCATACCTTTGGTGCTGTTACAAATGTACAAAAGTACAAAAGTACATCTTTGTAACAGCTTTTTTATTTTGACATTTCGTAACCTGGGTTACCGATTTTTGCTTGCTGGTTTTTTATAATTAAAAAAATTGGATGAGTGCTTTTCTAGTCTGACAAGAGGAGGGTTGAATAATACAGCTCTCAACGATTAGATTCCAATTAAGAAAATATTGTTATAGGAGGTTTTATAAATGATGACAAATATGTTTTGTTTTCAATGTGAGCAAACGGCGGGTGGTAAAGGCTGTACTAATGTTGGTGTTTGCGGTAAAAAACCTGATGTTGCAAATAAACAGGATGAGTTGACGGCAGCGTTGATTGATCTCGCAGCTGTTGCTTTAGGAAAAGCTGTTACTAAAGAGACTGATGAGTTGATGCTACGAAGCTTATTCGCTACCGTAACCAATGTTAACTTTGATCCGGACAGGATTGACCGGCTTATTGGAGAGGTTAAAGCAGCAATCAGAGAACTGGGCGGAGTGGAAAACTATTCTTCACAAATGTTGTGGCAGGGAGATACCGATATTGTTTCATTACGCTCAATCTTACTTTTGGGAATACGTGGAATGGCCGCTTATGCCTGGCATGCGTATGTGCTTGGCAAAGTAGATACTGAGGTTAATGCATGGTTTTATAAAGGGATGAAGGCTCTGGGAGAGGAATACAGTATTGCCGGTTGGCTTGATCTCTTGATGGAGTTTGGTCAGATTAATCTGAAATGTATGAGTTTATTGGATGAAGCCAATACTTCGGCCTACGGTCATCCGATTCCAGCCAAAGTTACGATGAAGGTAGAAAAAGGTCCGTTTATTGTGATCTCGGGTCATGATCTTTTGGACTTGAAACAGCTTCTTGAACAAACCGCGGGAAAAGGAATTAATATTTATACTCATGGGGAGATGTTACCTGCCCATGGATACCCGGAACTCAAAAAATATTCGAACTTAAAAGGGAATTTTGGAACTGCCTGGCAGAACCAGCAAAAAGAATTTGATAGTATCCCCGCGCCAATTCTCTTTACTACTAACTGTTTAATGCCTCCGAAATCAAGTTATGCTGATCGGGTTTTTACAACTTCAGTTGTAGGATATCCGGGGTTGCAACATATTGAGGAAGGGAAGAATGGTACCAAAGATTTTACACCAATCATTCAAAAGGCTCTTGAACTTGGTGGTTATCGTGAAGATAAAATCTTTACCGGAATCAATGGTGGGACTGAATTAATGACTGGATTTGCTCGAAATGCGGTCCTTAGTGTTGCCGATCAAGTTATTGCCGCAGTTAAGGCCGGATCGATCAGACACTTTTTCTTGGTTGGTGGATGTGATGGCGCAAAACCTGGTCGTAACTATTATACAGAGTTTGTGCGGAAAGCGCCGAAAGACACGGTGATCTTGACTTTGGCCTGTGGCAAATACCGCTTTAATGATCTTGACATCGGGGAAATAGGTGGTTTGCCGCGGATTATGGATATGGGTCAATGTAATGATGCTTATTCTGCAATTCAAGTTGCCATAGCGCTTGCTAATGCTTTTGGTTGCGAGGTTAACGGACTGCCATTGACATTAGTATTGTCCTGGTATGAACAGAAAGCGGTTTGTATTTTATTAACATTGCTGGCGTTAGGTATCAAAAACATTTACCTTGGACCATCATTACCGGCTTTTATTTCATCCAATGTATTAAATGTATTGGCAGAAAAGTTTGGTATTAAGCCGATCAGTACTCCTGAAGCTGATTTACAAACTATTCTTGGATAAAGATTTTGAAGATTTGTGCTTAGAATAACAGGGCAACGATGAAGGTTGTCCTGTTTTTAATGTTGCTCAAGATACATTTCAGTTAATAGTTCGCGGCCGGTACCGGTTTTAAAGAAGTTATCTTTAATTTTGATAATTTGTTCAGGGGTCATTTCATCTTCAAAAATATTGACCAGAAAGTCAGCTTCAACTAAAATCTGAAAATCAAGTGCATCAATTTTATTGTACGAGTGGTGGTGCCCAATTAAATGAAGAATCCGCTTTTCAATCTGTGGAGCTAAATCCAGACCTTGAAGTAAATCCCGTGCAACGTCAGGTCCCAACAACTCTTGATAGTGTCCGGCAGTTGAGTGGTGAAGTTGTTCCGCTTTTTTGATTCCGATATCATGAAGGATTGCTGCAATTAAAATAGTTAACAACTGTTCACCCTGGATACCTTCAAGGGCAGCGATGGTTTTAGCAAAACCAAATACCTTTAAAGCATGATTGATGCGGCGAACATCATTACCGAAATAAATGATCATTTTTTTGATAATATTTTCAATGATAACAGCCATTATTCCAAACTCCAATAAGGTTAATAATAATTACTTCTGTGTTTTATAATAAGATTCCTGGTGTTTAAAATAAACAACTTTAAATTTTGGTTACAATATTGTTAATATTCAGAATTATTTGGGTAATAGGGATATGCTGCTATCTTTTTCAAAGGAATTAATAATTTAAATAAAAGTGAATGAGGGAAATACAAAAAAACTCATCAAATCTTGATATAAGAACTGGAAAATTATCAATAGTTGCATTATAATTATTAATATAGGGATTTTAGTTATAAATTTTTGACTTCATTATACCGATATGTATAATGTTAAAACTAATACAGTAATAATGTTAAACTAAAAAATAAAAGAGGATGTTAACATGGAAACTGTAGCTGTACCGGTATCGATTAATGATGTTATTGAGTTGACGATTGATAATTATGGGTATGAAGGGGAAGGTATTGGAAGTTATCAAGGATTTCCAATCCATGTGTTTGGAGGATTAAAGGGCGAAAAAGTTTTAGTTAAAATAGTTGAAGTAAACAAAAAGCATGCGAAGGCTGTTTTAAGTGAAATTTTGACTTTATCCTCGGAACGGGTTCAACCCCAATGTCCGATCTATGGCGAGTGTACGGGATGTCAATTGCAACACATGGATTATCAGGCGCAATTGACAATGAAACGGCAACAGGTTATTGATGCGGTTGAGCGGATTGCCAATTTTACCAATGTTTTAGTTCATCCTACGATTGGGATGAACGGGATGAAAAAACCTTGGTATTATCGAAATATGGTCCAATACCCTGTTGGTGGGGAAGCAGGTAAAACCCCAAAAATAGGATTTTATCAGCGTGATACCGGGCAGATTGTGACTTGTCAGGAATGTTTGTTACAAATTTTGTCTGTTAATTGGATTACACAGAAGATCAAAGAGTTATCCGAGATTTATCAAGTTACTCCTTATGACGAACAGACAGGAACCGGTCTTTTACGTCATGTTATGATTAGAATGGCTTTGAAATCCGGAGAAGTGCTGGTTATTTTAATTACCAACGGCAGTGAATTCGAATTCGGGGAAAGGTTTGCCGAAGAGTTAATAGTCAGTTTTCCGGCGATTAAAGGTGTAGTTCAAAATATTAATCCTAACAAAGGACGTTCGATCTTTGGAAAAGATTCTCGTGTTTTAGCCGGAACCGATTCAATATCAGATGAAATTGGTGGATTTACATATAAGATTTCAGCGCGGTCATTCTTCCCGATTAACTCCGGACAAGCTGAAGTATTATCCCAAAAAGTACTTGAGTATGCAGCGCTTGAGGGAAATGAGATTGTGGTTGATGCTTATTGTGGTGTTGGGACTTTAAGTTTACCGTTAGCCAAAAAAGCACAGCTGGTTTATGGTATTGAAGTTTGTCCTGAAACAATCCAGGATGCTGCTGAGAACGCTGCTTCCAACAGAGTGGATAATGTTAAATTATTGCTTGGTAAAGCTGATGAAATGATTGCGAAATTATTAGAGCATGATCTCAAGTTTGAAATTGCAGTTGTTGATCCGCCGAAACCAGGTTGTGAGTTGGCAGTGTTGCAAAAGATTGCTGCAGCCGGGGTAAGAAAAATCATCTACGTTAGTAGTAATCCTGGTACCTTGGCGCGGGATCTGAAGCGGTTAGACGAATTGGGGTATCAAACTATGGAAATTCAGCCGATTGACATGTATCCGCAAACCTATCAAGTACAATGTGTCGTACGGTTGGAGAAGAAGAAAGAAGAAGGGTACTTAATAGGTTAAAAGAAACAATGACTGTAAATTAAGCTGTTACAAAATCGAACTTGTAACAGCTTGTTTGTTTAAGAATCTATCATTTTCTGCTCCGGTTTTTGTTATCTTATTCCAATGAACTTTTGAGTTTAAAATCGGCTCCTTCGTATATTCTGATAGGATTACCACGTTCAAGTCCTTGATGTTGTCGCCACATTTTATTCCGTTGGTCACTTACGTCCTGCTTGTTTTTAGCAGTAATTAGGTTTGCCAATCTGCTAAGGGCAAGCTTTTTATTGAGAAATTGCGAGCGTTCTTCGCTGGCGGTTACTGTTAGTCCGGTAGGAAGATGGATTGCTCTTACTGCAGTTTCTACTTTATTGACATTTTGCCCTCCCGGGCCGGAACTTTTGAGTGTTTCAAACTTGACATCCTGTTCGGAGAAGTCAAGCTGTTTAACCGCTGCAAAGACATCGATGTTGATGAACCAGTTTTTGCGTTTGTGATGGGGGCGGTAAGGACTTTTGCAGATCCACAAAACTGTTCCGCTGATTAATTTATTACAGATAATTTCTGTTGGCGATTCCAAGGCCAGCAGGACTGATTTTAAGTTACCGGGCTTACCACCTGGGATAGCAGCAATGACCCTGGTTTGAACCGCGTGCTCTTGACATTCATTTTGATAGGATTTGAGGAACAGGCTTACTGCCAATTCGCATTCATCGGGACCTTTTCCCGAACTGATTTGAATCCACATTAGATCCTCCTAATTTTTATAAGTAAGGATTGGTTTAAAAGTTGCAATTATTTCGATCAACTCAAAGTCAACCAGACTTTGAATTACCGCATCAATATTTTTGTAAGCTTCAGGAGCTTCTTCAAAAAGCAGGTTAGGATCGTTACAGATAACCCGCCCTTTTAGTTTGGTAGTTTTAATGCTTTCTTTGTTGTATCTGGTTTCAAGCCGTGATTTGCACTTGCCACGTTCCCATTTGCGGCCGGCGCCATGCGCGAGTGAATAACCCGATAGTTCAATCTTGGCAGTTGGTATCACTAAATAGGTAAGTGAACCGCGTGAACCAGGGATGATTACTGCTTCTTGCATAGTGCAGGCAGCACCTTTGTGGTGGAAGTATAACGGATTGTTCCCTGATTGTTGAATCCGGATAATATTATGAAAACAATCAATTAATTTGGTTGCAAAGGGATTAACTCCCATGGCTTTTAATAACCGGTAGGCGATTAATTCCCGGTTTAGGGTGGCCCAGTTTGTCACAGCATCATGTTGGGCCAGGTACCACTTAAAAGCTTCAGAAGCTGGAGGCAATCCCTTTTGGGCGTGGTGGAGCCGGATGCTTTCTTCAAGGATCATTTGGCCATATCCGCGTGAACCACTATGGACCAGCAGCATGACTTGATCTTTGTCAAATCCAAGTTTTTTAAAGACTTCATTATCAAGCACCGAAGCGGTTGTCTGAAGTTCAGCAAAATGATTGCCGCCACCAATAGTCCCGATACTTTCTGCGAATGGCAGATCGGTATCCATACCGATACTTTCGGGAAGGGGGATTGTTTTCAAATCAAGTATGTTCTCGGCTTTTTTAACCAATTTATCAATTTTGATTTTTCTTGTTTCCAGGTCGGTCAGAAACATACTCATACCACAGCCAATATCATTGCCAATTAGATGCGGATAAATGATCTCTTCGGTGATAACCGTAGCTCCGACGGGTGTTTTTCCGGGATGTAAATCCGGTAATCCGACTACTTTTACAACACCCGGTAGGGTACTAACCTGATTGAGTTGGTCGATTGCTGTTTGCTCAAGCCAGTTTTTGGCTGTGGAAATTAAAGTGACATTTGAATTAATACTCATATTTAAATTGTTTCTCCTTAATTGTAATTTTTAAAAAAGGGTATAAAAATACCGTGATTGGTAACCACGGTTTAGTGTTGTTCCTGACTTGGGACTGATATTGTCCGAAGTCATTTGGCTGTTTAATTTAGGCAATAAAAAAACACGATAACCATATCGTGTGCTTAAACAGGCTTTTATAGCACTATTAAGTGACGGTTACTGGCAAGAATTAACCATGATAGCACCCAACGAGACTAATCTCTTGTTACATTAGTCCTTTCATGGTCTGATATTAAATTATAAATCAATTACCTCATTATATTGCTTAATCATCTGCACCACTCCAATCACTGTAATCGCAACAGTTTTAATTCTTAAAAACATTTATATGTTATCATGGGATGAAATTCCATGTCAAGAAGTAGTTCTTTAAAGATTTGGATCAAATTTTATCAAAATATCAGGAACGATTATTTTTGAGTTTTTCAAAATAGCGGCGGAGCATATCGAGCCCGGCTTCGTCAATCTCATTAAAGTATTCTTTAACCTGAATATGAGGCGGTGCTAACTTACGGACGGTTTCGATTGCCACCCGGGAAGCATAGACATATTCTGCCTGTTGCATCATCTGACTTAGTTCGGCGTGGTTATCAATCCCCGTGTTTTGAATCTCAAGTTGTTGAATACCGGCATTGATTAAGTTTTGTCGCATCCGTTCCGACCACTCTTTACAGGCACAGACTAAAACGATGCGGGTATTGGCCGGTAATGCGCTGATTTCCATGAATAATTTGAGTTGTGGTGCGGCCATGACTGCTAAAACATTCAGCCCAACCGGTTCCAAGATCGCTTTAACATCTTCAAGGTGAGAGATGTTAGTGATTGCGACATCTGCTTGTTTAATGAAATCTTCATTTAACCGCTCGGGTAGTTCATCAAGAACATATCCTTTAGCTTCGATTCCTAATTTCTTTTGGAAAGTAGCTGCAAAATAGGTGGCATCCGGTTGATTGCATTCGACTGCAACGGCGCGGATTGTTGTTTCGTGTTCTGGTAGATCTAAACCTAAAACGGTTTGGTTAAAGACCACAGTGAATAAGTCTTCGGGTTGAAAACCAAGCTCTTTGGTGCGTTTTAGAGTTTCGCGGGCTAGTTCAATCAGGCTTTGTTTCCGTTGGACATCGGGAAGCGACGATAAATCTTCGCTGACATATGTCCCTTGGCCATGTTTAGTTATCAGTAACCCTTCCTGTTCCAATTCTTTATAGGCGGCAATTACGGTATTACGGTTTACCTGGAGATATTCGCCCAATTCTTTGGGAGGAGGAACCCTCGTTCCAGGTTGTAAAGCGCCACTTATCAGAAAGTATTTGATCTGTTCTTTTAACTGTTGATAGATGGGAATCTCTGATTTCTTATTGATCCGAAATTCCATAAGATCACCTTCCTAAAGCCAGTTACAAAAGAGCTATGGAACAGAACGAAGTAACTGTTGTTTCAGTAAAGATTGTTCGGATAATTGAGCTGATGAATCATCAAATAGATAGTTACTGCAAAAAATATTTTGATATTCTAAAATCATAATTTTGGAGATAACTGATTCTGCCAGCAACGGGTGGATGACAATCCAATTGACGGTTGCCGCACCAGATTTAGTTATTCCGCACAACACTCCTAAAATCCTCTTTCCTTGAGTCAAAACAAACAACTGTTCAAGGTTTTCCTGGATGGATTGCTCATCTTTCATTTGGGAAGCAGCATGGAGTAATTCCCAGATTTGCGGGACATCTTCAATTTTAGCCTTTCGGAAAATAATCTCGGACTGGGACATGGTGACCACTCCTAACATCTAGAGTACTAGTAAACTAGATAACTAATTAAATTATAATCTAGATTTAAATAGATGTCAAGCAAGTGGATGAAAAATCCTGTTAGTTTTGGATTGTTATTTTTCGCTACATCAAGGTTTTATAAAATAATTCTTCCGTTTTTGCTGGTGCGTTTGTACTTTTGGCTTCGAGTGATTCTTTCCAAGTTTTGAATATTTGGTCGTTTTTGGAGTTTAGACGTTAGGGCGGACGATGTCTGTTTCATGTTTGAAGAAATTAGGATTTTAATCTTTAGCTTAGCTGTTGTTGGTCGATAACTATTAGGTAAAAGTTTTAAAAGGTGGGCTTAACGTGCAAAAATTGGTTGATTATTATCGGGTGTTACAAGTTCATCACCTGGCGGAACCTGATGTTATTGAGAGCGCTTATAAACGACTGGCCAAGCGATACCATCCTGATGTCAGTAAGGACGCTGATGCCGAGCAAAAGATGAAGTTGATTAATGAAGCGTATGAAGTCCTGATCGATCCTAATCAGCGTAAAATGTATCATCTTCAGTGGGAGGAGTGGCATCACCGGACTCCAAATGATAATGTTAACTTGAGAAATCTCACAATTGATGCTAAAGTTGAAATTCCGGCCCGAATGGTTTTAAACAAATATTTGGCCAACATTGCAAATAAGAATTTTAACTGTGCTTACGATCTGATATCGGCAAGTGATAAGAAGAAGATTGGTCTGGAAGAGTTTATCCATTGGCAAAGTACCGTTGCCAAAATCTTTACTCTTAAAACGTATGAGTGTCGGGCCGATTCTTATGAGAAAGATATAACCATCAATGATTATACTTATCAGGAAGCAGTAAACTTTGTTGTGGTTATTAATGAATATAATGCAATCATGGACCGACATGGGAGAGATGTTTTTAGCAAGAAAGTGGTCTTAGAGAAAGACGGCTGGCGTGTTTACATGGGCTATCAAGGCCTTAGTCCAATTATTTCCAAGTTTGAAGAGTTGACCAATCTCTTATCAGCAAAGGCGGTAATCAACGAATTGGTTGAAAACTATAATGGTACCGATTTGCTTACCGGGCTCCCCAACCAGAAAAGCTTTCTTGAACTTGCGGAGAAAGAATCTTGGCGGTATAAAAGGTATGGTAATCAGTTTTCGTTAATGCTGTGTGAGATTGGGAATTGTAAGATTAATAAGGAAAAAGAGGTCTATGAAAAAGCGGTTGTGTGGTTGAGTAAATTACTGGTTGAAAATTTTCGGAGATTAGATACAGTTGCCCGGTGGGATGATTCTACCTTTGCCATCTTATTGCCGGAGACTGATCTGGATGGAGGAATGAAGGCGGCCCGAAAGATAATTAAGCTCTTAAAAATAAAGAAGTTTTTTTATAATAATAAATATTATCAAATAATACCTAATTTTAGTGTTGTGGAGTATGTTGATTCTTTAGAGCGGACCATCCGGCAATTGTTAAACTGCAAAACGATCTCCCAAAGGTTAGAGGGTAATGTTATTGTAACAGGCAATGGTGTTTATAAATAGATATTTAAGAAATGAGGTTTGACAATTTATGATACTGCTGCTATGGTTATTCCACCTCGATTTGACGCTGCTGCAGACTTTATGGACGGACTGGCAGGAGTTAACCTTAATGGATGGTGGGGATTTATTGATCGGGATGGGCAGATTGTGATTGCGCCACAATTTAATTCCATACGGGAAGGGTTCATCGAGGGAGTGGCTTGGGTGGAGCTTCGAGACGGATTAAATGTATATATTAATAGAAAAGGAGAAATATTGGCAGTTGCCAATGAGAAGCGGAGAAAGCTGTCTCCGTGATTGGAGAAATTGCGGTTTTTAAACTCTACGGATCATTGATTGAAAAATGCTCTGTCAGCAATTATGCTAAGGATGTGAGGTGAAGTATATGGATTGTAAGAAAGTTGGTGAATTAATCTTTAATCTGCGCAAAGAGCGGAAGATGACTCAAAAAGAGCTTGCTGACTCCTTAAATATAAGTGATAAAACTATTTCGAAATGGGAGCGTGGATTGGGTTGTCCGGATGTTTCTTTGCTCACTGATCTTTCCCGCATCTTAGGAGTGAATATTGAAAAAATTCTATTGGGTGATTTGGAGCCCAATGATGCTGACGGAGGTAATATGAAACGAATTAAATTTTATGCCTGTTCAAACTGTAATAATGTGATCACCGCTACGGGTGAAGCGGAAGTCTCGTGTTGTGGCAGAAGGATGGAGCCATTGGTTGTAAGGACGGAGGATGAAACGCACAAGGTAACAATAGCTGAAGTTGAATTGGATTATTATATCACCATCAAACATGAGATGACCAAGTCACACTATATCTCATTTATTGCTTATGTTACCTGGGACCGGGTGCTTCTGGTCAAACTTTACCCGGAACAAAATGCTGAACTGCGGATCCCCAGGATGGCTGCCGGTAAACTTTATTTTTATTGTAATCAGCATGGTTTGATGAGT
>JAKPCT010000255.1 GCA_029553165.1 Bacillota bacterium | reverse complement strand
GGCAAATCCGACCGGCTTGATTTCCGCTCCGCCGGTTAATATAGACAGTTTGCCCCGTCTGTCCGGGCCTTGAAACTGCTTGTATTTGGTCAATATCCGCCGCTCCTCTTCCTCGCTGATAAACGCATCCGGCGGAAATTGGATGACGGCGTCTGGGATACCGCCGTTTTTCATCAACGAGATTTCGGAACGGTTCATAAAATCGTATAAATCGGCTGCCTGCTCGCAGGCTTGAAGCGGGCTTGTGCCGAGATAGGGGTCGGTCAATGATGGATACTTAAAGTGTATTATCTGCTCGGCGGTAAATTCCATTTGTTTCCCGCCATGCTGATATTTGTAATAAATTTCATTGTCTATTTTTCGAATAGAAACAAATTGCGATAACAGCGGCCAGATATTCAAAACTTGATTGTTTTCTATTTCCAAATACCAAAAAGCGTTGCCGATGGCTTCCAAATAGCTGACTGTTATGTTTAATAATTCGTACAGATTGTTGACCGGATTGGGCCGCTTCAGGATGTCCAACAGCGGATGTTCGACAAGTTCTTCAATATCCGAAACGGCATCCAGATATACCTTTGATACTATCCGCTGGACAGCATTTCGGTCTGCAGGCCGAGATTTGTATTTGTTCTGCTTTTTTGTCTGATACAGCCGCAGCGGTGTTTGTGCACACGCCGCCGCATTGCGGTCGATGCAGACATAGACCCAATTTTTTACTTTCTGGATTAAATCTTCCGGACGTCCGCTTGACCGCCAATAGAAGGGCTCGTTTCCTATCGTATAGACCGCCGGCCGTGCGTCCGCCGGCTTGAACTTGAACAAGTCTTTCAACCGTTTGAGCATAATTTTATTTTAACACAATACCTGTGTTGTCAACCGATAAAATCAAATTTCCTCCCACATCCAATCCTCGTTATAATCCGGACGCTTCTGTTTATATTTTTCTTCCGTTATAAACTTCACCGGCTCGGCATTGATGCGGGATAGGGCATAGCGGATTGCATCTATCGTATGGTCGTTGTACTGGACGGGCTTGTTCAGCTGATTGCCGAATTTGTCTTCGGCCCATTTGTAGCCGTCAAATTCTTTCAATATATTCGTCGATTCAGGGTCAATGATAATCTGATACTGCTTCATTTTCTGAATACCGTACAAAACACTGTCTGGGCCTTTGACGGCGGGCTGGCAATTCAAACCATAGCGCCGCAATTCGGCGATGCTTTTCGGCTCGGAGCTGTCAGCTAAAATCTGGCCGTTTTTGTCCTGATTGGCATCCAATATCGACCGGATTAAGTCGGCAAGCTCTTTGTTTGTCAGATTCGGCTGATAAAGATGCTCTTTGACATATAGTGTTTTTCCGATTATCCGGCACTCGACAAAAGCTGCGGGGTCGATTGAATAACCAAAATCCAGCCCGTAATAACGAATATCATATTTATCCGGTACAGTTTCAGCGGTGCTGTAATTTTCAAATATACGCCCACTTAAAACGCCCCACTTGCCGAGCGTATAAATGTTGTAATAATTTTGGTCTTCCTCTATTAAGTGTTCGAGACGCTCGATATAAGCATGGTCAATAAAACGGTTATCTTTATAAGTCGAGTGTACAATCGTGATATCACTATTGGCTGTATACTTCCTGGAAACAATTTGTTTTCCGGATTCAATTTCCTTTTGTATATCATCATCAAAGAATTGTTTTTTTATCCAATGCTGTTCATTGATAGGATTAAAAGTCATTAATATTTGTTTATACTGATTCGATTTGCCACGCAGCCGCAGGTCAATTTGCCGGAAATCGTCTAATGTGAATTCAGTTGCTTCCTCCATCCAGACTGATGTTATCCCGTGAATCGACTTTAATTTTTCGGGGTCGTCCAGCCCCATAAATAAAATTTCGGATGAATCCGGAAATGTAAGTTGAAGTCGTGTTTTATTTTCTACTGCAATCTGAGACAAAGACCATTTTGATAGAATTGATTTTACCTCTTCATAGGCGCTCTTGCGAACCGCAGGTGTTGTTTTTCGCATACATAACAGCCGGACGGGCTTTTGCGTATAAAAGGCCTGCATAATGCGAATTATCTGTTTTTGTGCAGCAGCAACGGATTTGCCCGACCCCGCACCGCCATAATACAATAGATATCTGCTTTTATTCCTTATAAGTTGATAATAAAGTTCATTTATGCCATTTTTCAATCTTTCGATTTTCAAATTTATCATTTGTTTTTGTTGATGAGGCGATAGGATTCAGAGATTGTCTTTGTAAGGCTTAATGTCTGGATATAATTTAACTTCCCAGCTCAATCAGGCTTCAAATCATCCGGTAAATCAACAACAATTTTCAAATCGCTCGACACTTGATTATCTATCTTGTCCTTCCACCGTCCAGGCTGACGATTTTTCAGATAAAAGATTATAGCTGCCGGATTGGGCGGAAGCTGCTTTTTATACTTTTTGACCCGTACACGTCCGGTCTTTTCATCCTTTTCGGCAACGATATCCTCGTATTCATAGCCCAACGCAAGTTCGACCAGCTTGCGTTCGACCTTTTCCGTGTCGAATAAATCTCGACCCGAACAGATTGCTTCCTTGAAGTCCGGCTGCTTATGCATCCAGTCATAGATTGTGTCAACATGCACCCCGAACAGATTGGCCAATGCGGCGATATCCGCCCCGTTTCTGGAACAGGCATTATACGCCAGTTTGACATAGTCCGGTTTGTAATTGGATTTTCGTCCCATCTCTTTTTATGGTATCGGATTATCCCGAACACCTTTTATATATAGCTCAACCTTGCTTTTTAGCCGGCTACCATCAATACATCGATTCTCAATTGGCAATTGTACTAATCTTAAAAATTCATCAACTTCTTTGGCATTTTTGAAGACAATTTACGGCAACTATACAGGCATCCGAATATTCGGCCGCCTTTTTAATCAATGACTGCGGCCTGCTCCGGTCGCCAATCTCTTGCCCGCTCGCTTTTGCGGCTTCGAACGTGATTTCCTCGATGTTTTTTTTGCCATACTCTTTATTTATAAGTTTATTTTGGCCTCTGTCAATCAATTATTTTTGCAAAAATCCGAATCTCTTCTTTTTCTGCATACTTTTTTTCGGCCAGCAATTTTACAATTTGCTTATCATCCTCCCAAATAATCCCGTTTAGAGCGTCCAAAACCAGTTTGGCCAGATTATCTATATCTGCATATTTCGGGCAATACCCGCTCGTTTTGCCTTTGTAATAAAATTCTATTTTCACCTCTATCGGTCCGCACAATAATTGTGCTGGTCGAGGATAAATGAACTTGGCAATCTCATTTTTTATCTTTTGTGATGGATTCACGGCGTAAATCCTTCCGTCCCGACGATAGACTCTTGGTCTTTGCTGCGGAATCGGCCTAATAGGTATATTGTAATGAAGCATACGATTTCTTTTTGTCTTAGCATTTTATAAATAGCAGCTCACAGACAGCCTTATGATTAATCTGTAAAAGATTGTTTTACATTGGCATCTCTCCGATTATCAAGCTGCTGCTTGATTCGCTCAACTTTTTTTTGAGCGGCAAGGATTTTATATAGGATTTCCAGACGCCGCATCCGTTCTTCGATAATTTGCAGTTTTGATTTCATACTATCCAATATATGCCGGCCCCCAAAAAAATTTCCGCAAGATTAACGCAAGATTAACGCAAGATGAATGTAGGGCCGCAAACTATATCGTAAGTCCTTGTGTGAGATGATTTTATGAGGATACATTCTGCGATGCAGGGCTATTTCCCATCATCGCCCGTTCCCCGTGCCCGCTTAGTCAACCACTGAACTAAAACTTCCAAGTCAAAAAGGACTTTATTGTCGGCAATAAGAGCCGGAATTGCCCCACTTATCGCCTGCTCTTTAAGCCATTTGGGAGGCAGGCCAAACCGCCGAGCAGCGGCTCGGAGATGAATTAAGTTGTCGATTTTCCGTTCATTTTCCATCCTGTACACTTTCAAATTTTCTTTTTCTTCTTGGCTTATCA
>JAKPCT010000249.1 GCA_029553165.1 Bacillota bacterium | reverse complement strand
CGGAGACGGCGGGCCGGCAACTGCGGCAAGTATCGGTAACGTCCAAGCAATAGCGGTTGCCCCAGATGGAAGTATCTACTTATATAGTGATTTATTTAATTGCCTTCGAAGAATTGGCCCAGATGGTATCATTGAAACAATTGCAAAAGCTACGCATATGTTAGAATCCGGATTTCCCGGTGATGGTAGGCCATTGAGTGATACGCAGTTAGGTAGTATCAAGGATTTAGTGTTTGGCAAGGATGGTAGCTTATATATTGCAAATGCGTATAAAGTATGGCGGGTTACTCCCGATGGGCTGCTTTACCACATCGGAGGAGGAGAGGGTAGCTTTGGAGAAGGTTTACCAGCAAAAGATACCAAGATTCTGAGATATGGTACGATTGAAGATCTTGCCGTTGACTCAGTTGGAAATATTTATTTAGCAACTTTTGAAAATCATACAATTCGTGTCATTGATACTGAAGGAATAATCAGAACAATTGCTGGCGGGGGAACTGAAGTCGATGATAATGTAGCAGCAACCAAGGCTAAGTTGGTGTTACCTAGTAATATAACAGTAGATTTCAATGATAATGTTTATTTTATTGATCAACATAGTGAAGCGCTTCGTAAGATTTACCATCCCTTACCCGGATTTGATGATAATGATCTGTTTGTTGCTTCTGAAGATGGCAGTCAACTGTATCATTTCAATAAGAACGGCAAACACCTGGAGACGCTGGATGCTTTAACCCAAAAACCAATCTACCGGTTTGAATATGATGAAAAGGGTTATTTAAAGTCAATAACTGATATTAATGGTAAAGTAACGACAATTACCCGTGACGGAAACGGGAATCCGACGGGAATAATTGCGCCTTACGGCCAGGAAACAATCTTAACGGTTAATCCTGACGGTTACTTAGAGAACGTAACCAATCCGGCTAGCGAGAAGTACCAGATGACCTATTATCCCGGCGGACTGTTAGCAACCTTTACCGATCCCCGCGGTAATGGTGCTGAAATCTTCTATGATGATAATGGCAGGTTGATTAAAGATGTCGGACTGGGA
>JAKPCT010000241.1 GCA_029553165.1 Bacillota bacterium | reverse complement strand
GGCCTGCCTCGAAAGATCTTCGGTTACAAAACGCCGGAAGAACTCTTTGATGCTGAATTGGATCTGATTTATGCTTTATGATTATTACAACAGATTTTTAAGGTTTAAAGGATTAGTTCAATTTGTTATTGCAATTTAGTTAATTTATTTTTTTACCATCAATTTTAAAAATCAAAACCACCAAAGAAGGATGGTTCTTAATTATAAAAAAAACCAGTATATTAACTGGTTTTAATAATCTAATATGGCGGAGAGATAGGGATTCGAACCCTAGAGGCTGTTACACCTACATGCGCTCCAGGCATGCGCCTTCGACCACTCGGCCATCTCTCCAAATAACTATTGCGTATGTATTATATCAACAAAAACATAATTTTTCAATAGTAAATAAATGGCGGAGAGAGCGAGATTCGAACTCGCGAGGGACGTGAATCCCTACCCGCTTTCGAGGCGGGCGCCTTCAACCACTCAGCCATCTCTCCAAAGAGTTGATAAATTAAAATTATTAACGACGGTCTTTAAAAAAGTCCTTTAATATTTTACCACAATCATCGGCCAAAATTCCAGCGGTAACTTCTAGTTGATGATTAAGACGTTTATCCTGCAAGATATTCATCAAACTACCCGCAGCGCCACTTTTTGGATCATAAGCTCCAAAGACCAATCGGTCAATTCGGGCCTGAACGATGGCTCCGGCACACATCGGACAGGGTTCTAGTGTAACATAGAGTGTCATATCAGTCAAGCGCCAGTGTTTCCTAACTTCAGCTGCTTTGCGGATCGCGACTATTTCTGCATGAGCAGTAGGATCTCCGGTTAATTCCCGAAGATTATGGCCTCTGGCAATAATTGAATTATCAACGACAATTACTGCCCCTACCGGAACTTCACCAAGTTTGGACGCAACTTCAGCCTCTTTCAATGCTTCACGCATAAAACTAATATCAATGATCGTTTGTTTGTCCATATCTCTATTTTAATCGCCTTGATTGCACCGTGCTTAACTCGCAATTAAATATCCAAATTCCTTACTTCCCGTGCATGGGTTAGAATGAAATCTTTTCGAGGTTCAACTTTATCGCCCATCAACATTGAAAATGTTTCATCAGCTTCTACAGCGTCATCCATTGTTACTTGAAGAATAATCCGGCTTTCAGGATTCATTGTTGTATTCCATAATTGGTCCGGATTCATCTCTCCAAGACCTTTATAGCGTTGTACCGTAATTCCCTGACGGCCAATCTTCTTCAGCAATTCATCAAGTTCGGCATCGGAATAAGCATAATATTCGTTTCTATTCTGTTTAACATAGTATAACGGCGGCTGCGCAATATAGACATTGCCATTCTCAACTAAAGGAGTCATAAATCGATAGAAGAATGTTAACAATAATGTCCGAATATGCGATCCATCAACATCAGCATCAGTCATCGTTATTATTTTATGATAACGCAACTTGGAAATATCAAAATCATCACCAAAACTGGTTCCTAATGCTGTAATTATCGCTTTAATTTCTTCATTATTTAAGATCTTGTCAAGCCTTGATTTTTCAACATTTAATATCTTTCCCCGCAATGGCAGGATTGCCTGAAAGCGGCGATCCCGGCCTTGCTTGGCCGAACCACCTGCCGAATCACCCTCAACCAGATATAATTCGCATAATTCCGGTTCTTTAAAGGAACAATCGGCCAATTTTCCTGGTAATGAACTAACTTCTAAAGCACTTTTGCGGCGAGTCAGTTCTTTTGCCTTTCGAGCAGCTTCACGGGCACGGGAAGCTAAAATACATTTTTCAATAATCTTCCGGGCTGAAGCTGGGTTTTCTTCCAGATAATCCGCCAGTCTTTCATTGACTACAGCTTCTACTATGCCTCGCATCTCACTGTTTCCAAGTTTAGTCTTGGTTTGACCTTCAAACTGCGGATATCGCAATTTGACACTGATAACCGCAGTTAAACCTTCTCGGACATCATCACCACTTAAGTTTGATTCATTTTCTTTAATAATATTATTCTTTTTGGCATAATCATTTAAAGTTCTGGTTAAAGCTGATTTAAATCCGGAAAGATGGGTTCCGCCTTCATGAGTGTTAATATTATTTGCAAATGAAAATACACTCTCAACATAACTGTCATTATATTGCAAAGCGACTTCAATTTCACTGTCATCAACTTTCTTAGTTATATAACAAATATCTTTATGAATCGGTTCCTTGGTTTTATTTAAGTGTTCAACAAAAGAAACAATACCGCCATCATATTGGTAAACTTTTTCATTTTCGGAAACTTCGTCTTTTAAAATAATTTTGACCCCACGGTTTAAAAAGGCTAATTCCCGTAGCCGGTGTTTTAAATAATCAAAACTGAATTTACAATCTTCAAAGATCTCCGGATCAGGAGTAAATTTAATCAAGGTTCCGGTTGAATCCGCATTACCAATCTCCTTTACCGGTTCAATCGGTTTTCCTTGATGATATTTTTGGTAATAAATTTTGCCATTGCGCCGTACCCAAACCTCCAGTGTCGATGAGAGAGCATTAACAACCGAAACACCAACACCATGCAAACCACCGGAGACTTTATAACCGTCACCGCCAAACTTGCCTCCGGCATGCAAAATCGTCAAAACCACTTCTAAAGCAGATTTCTTTTCCTTAGGATGAATGTCAACCGGAATTCCACGTCCATTATCATCGACTGAAACCGAACCATCCGCATGTAAAATAATGATAATTCGATCGCAATATCCGGCTAAAGCTTCATCAATACTATTATCCACAATTTCATAAATCAGATGATGCAATCCACGGGTACAAGTACTGCCAATATACATACTTGGACGGCGACGGACTGCTTCAAGACCTTCTAACACTTGAATTTGTCCAGCATCATAATCTGAACCGCTCATTACTTGGGGAGTTAAACTTTTATCCTGATCCATTGATTTAATAAACCCCTTCCAATCTTAAAGATTAGATTTTTAAAGCTTGTCTTAACAATTTACTTTAAATATCACCATGTGCAATAGTATTTACAAAATTTGCTCTTTTTTTCAGAGTTTGCGATGAAATCGGTGAGTAAATAATCTTTTTGTCAGTAATAATAACTGATTTACAGTCATCATGATCAATTCTTTCGATTATCTTTTCAGTTTGCGCTTTATTGAGGAAATCGACCGTACTTTGAACATTAACAGAATTTTCAGCATTAAGAATCGCAATTACGTCTTTTAACTTCACCATGCAATCACCGCCAAGATGTAAAAACATCAATATCTCCTCCCTTATTAAATATAATCCTCCAGAAATAGATGTTCAACATCTTTCATCAGATTCATACTGTTAGAATCCTTATTTTTTTTCTTTAGATATTCAATATATTCCAATGATTCTTCTTCCAATTTTCGTTCACAACACGGACAATATTTAAAACGCGCCTCAATCGCTACACCACAACAACCACATTTATGCCAACCTTCCTGATTCAACTGGTGCTTTCGCTGAAATGCTTTGTGCATTGCTTTAGTAAACTTATCGGCTAATTCACTATCTTTAATGTTTGCTTGGGATTCTTCAATAATATTTTTTTCTTGATCTGTTAATTGAAAGTTATGATCTAGTTCCTTGTTTGGTTCATTACACTTTGAACTGAGCGAACCAATCTTAACTCTAATTCCTTTTAAGGCATTATAACCTAATTTTGACTGATAGCGTTTTAAAATATCATTTTGCATCAAGGCTATCTGCTGTGCTAAAGCCGGATTATCGGTTTTTACATAAAGATATCCGTTACGGTAAAACATAGTTTCACTATTTTCAGAGATCTCTTTTCCTACGATCTGACTCCAATAATAAACCGATAATTCTGCTTGAACCCTTTTCCACCCACCATTATTTTGAAATAAGCCTTTAATAATCGAAGCACATGTATTAAGATACATCTTTTACTTCTCCTTTATCAATTAGAAAGAAAGAAGAGTCACGATCATTAATCGGAAAATCTTCCTTATCGGTTGATGTCATAAAGGTTTGCGCTGAAGAGAGCAGCAGGTTTAATAATGATTGTTTTCTTGAATTATCAAACTCTGACATAACATCGTCCAATAATAACAGTGGCACTTTATTTCTGGATTGAGTAATGATATCTACTAATCCAAGTTTAAGCGATAACGCTGCCGTTCTTTGTTGACCTTGAGAACCATAGGTTTTGAGGTCAAAATTATTGTCAATTATTATTCGCAAATCATCACGTTGCGGCCCAATTAAAGTTATTTTGCGTTCCAATTCTAACTTATAAACATCTTTTAATTCCTGATAAAAAATTTCAGCTAAATCAGCTTCAGTTTCATTTTTGATGTTAATTCCCTTTAAACTGATATAGTCGATCTTGATAACTTCTTTGTTATTACTAATATTCAAATGGGCATTAACAATAAAAGGTTCAATTCGATTAATCAAATGGGATCGGTACTTAATTACCTTAACACCTTTAGTAACAAGTTGTTCATTCCAAACTTCCAACTCAGTTACATCAAGATACCGTTCTTTTAAAAAACGATTCCGCTGTTGCAATACTTTATAATAATCATAATATATCTGTCGATAATTGGGTTCGATTTGAGCCAGATACAGATCAATAAAATCACGGCGAAATTGTGGGCCACCCTTAATCAACTGTAAATCATCAGGAGAGAAGATTACAACTGGTGCTTTCCCAAAAATCTCTTGCGGTTTTTGCTCTTGATTGTTCAGTTTGATCCTCTTTTGCTTATGGCCGATACCCATTTCAATCTGGTCTTCAATATAATTATCTTCAATTGAATGATCGATAATTCCCTTTAAATAACACGATTCAGCATTCCAATTGATCAACTCACTGTCTTTATTCGTCCGGAATGAACGTCCTAAACAAAGAAGGGCGATTGATTCTAAAATATTGGTTTTACCTTGAGCATTTTTCCCATAAATAATATTAATATTAGGGGAAAAGTTAAGGTTGGTATTGATATAATTTCGAAAATTTTTTAAGCTTATTTCTCTAAGGAACATTAGTAACTTCGATCCTTATTAATTCTGTTAATAATTAACGTTTTTGTTCCTTCAATTACAAACCGGCTCATCTGGAAAAATCTTTCGGTCTTTTCGAAATTCTACTTCTTCATTAATTTAAACCTTTCCTGCTTTAATTAAAAATTTTGCTTCATTTCCATTCAAACTATTCCTGTAAGCTGACCGATTTTGAAGGTTACATTGTTAATTCAGATTTATTTTATTATTTATCCACTTAATCCACTGTTTTTCCACATTAATTTACTAACTTAAGAGGCATTACCACATAAAAGTAATCGTCTCTGGCTTCCCCCTGTAATAAAACAGATTTCTGTTCCTGGATATAATTAAAGATTACTTTCTCAGTATCTACCGACTTTAAAAAGTCAAGTAAGAAACGGACATTAAATCCAATCTCTAAGTCGCTTCCGGAAACATCTACCTCAATCTCTTCAAAAGCATTTCCCTTATCCGGCTCTTTAGCTGTTAATATCATTTGCTGATTTCCAATTTTGATTTTTACCGAATTACTTACTAAGGCACTCCTTTCTAAAGCACTGATAAACTGATCACGCTTAACTTTTAATGTACCTTTAAACTCTTTCGGAATTACCTGTTCATAACGGGGAAATTGAGCATCAACCAACCGTGAAGAAAAATTAATTCCTAAACCTTTAACAAATAATACCCGATCAGATATTGAAACCTCTAAATCTTCATCAGCACTGTTTCCAAAAATATTGGCGATCTCTTTAAATGAACGTACTGGAATCAATGCAGTTGTTTGCAGCTGACAGTTAATTGGGATGTCTCTTATTGCTAAACGATTGATGTCAGTTGCTACTAGTCGCAGACGATCATGATTAATCTCCCATAAAATACTCGATAAAAATGGGCGGGGATCTTCAGCTAAAGTAGCATAAACTGTTTGTTTGATTGCTTCTTTTAACAGTAATCCATTTACTTTAAAATTACTGTTATCTTTTACCTCTGGCAATAGTGGAAATTCTTCAGTTGGCAATAAAGGAAGCTGAAACGAAGAATGACTTCCGGATATTAAAACCATATTTGAATTTTTATCAGTTCCAAATTCAACCTTTCCAGAAGGAAGATGGCGAATAATATCCACAAAAGTTTTTCCTGGTAAAACAATTGCTCCTTTTTCAATTATTTCAACATTGGGAACATTGATTTCAATCGATATTTCTAAATCGGTAGCTACGCAATGCAGGTAATTATCTTTAGTTTCAACTAAAATCCCGGTTAAAATTGGCAGAGTTGATTTGGTTGAAATTGCACGGGTTATTATTTGTAAATAACGTGATAAGTCTGCTTGTTCACAGATTACTTTCATTAAAAATCATCTCCCTTAAGATTAATTAAAGTATTCAAAAATTTTTTCAGTTATTAAGAATACTATTTAAAGATCATTCATATATATAAATAAGATCTAGTAATTGTAGTTGTCGTTAATATGTGAATAAATCATAAAAACACCGAAATGACAACAAAAATTATTGTTTTTTAAATGTGTATAAATTTAGTACTTATACTCATTTTAACATTTTCCACTGTATTAAATTCTTTGGGAAAACTTTTTCCACAAAAAGACTATGTATTTATCCACAAGTTAATGACCTAATTTGTGGATTAAATTTTTAATGATCCGATCGACTTCAGAATCGTTTTTAATTAATTCTTGAATCTTTTCATAAGAATGAATTACAGTGGTATGATCGCGACCACCAAATTCTTCACCAATTTTAGGAAGTGAATAATCAGTTAATTCCCTAACCAAGTACATTGCAATCTGACGGGGAAATGTTACATTTTTCGTTCTCCGCTGCGCTTTTAAATCTTCGACTTCAATATTAAAGTATTCAGCAACGGTTTGCTGGATCAGCGGAATCGAAAGCCGATTTGTTTTAGACGATGATATTACATCTTTTAATACTTCATTGGCTAATTCCAAAGATATTTGACGGTTGTGAAAAGAAGCATAGGCAATAATTCTAATTAAAGCTCCTTCTAATTCACGAATATTTGAATTAATTTGATTAGCAACATTTACAATAACTTCATTCGGTAAATGCCACCCTTCAGTACTGGCTTTTTTTCGTAAAATAGCAATTCGTGTTTCCAGATCCGGAGCCTGGATGTCGGTAATCAATCCCCATTCAAACCGGGAACGCAATCGATCTTCAAGAGTAGGAATTTCTTTTGGCGGCCGATCACTGGATATCACTATCTGTTTGCCCGATTCATAAAGGGTGTTGAAAGTGTGGAAAAATTCTTCCTGCGTACTTTCTTTACCGGCAAAAAACTGAATATCATCAACTAAAAGAACATCAACATTACGATAAGTATCCCGAAATTGGGGAGTACGGTTAAAACGAATGGCGTTGATCAATTCATTAGTGAATTTTTCGGATGATACATAAACCACGCGATAGTCAGGATGATTCATCAATACGAACTGACCGATAGCCTGCATTAAATGAGTTTTCCCCAAACCAACTCCACCGTAGATAAATAGTGGATTGTATGCTTTTCCTGATGCTTCGGCAACAGCTAAGGATGCTGCATGAGCAAAACGGTTACTTTCCCCAACCACAAAACTGTCAAAAGTATATTTTGGGTTAAGTTGTGTTGGTTGAGCAATAGGGAGTGTATTAACTTGAATTTTTGGTATATTTTCTTCACGATCCGGCGTTACGAATTTTAATTCGACATCCTCATTTAATAATTCTTTGATGGTTGTGGATAACAGAGGCGAATATCTGGTTTCCAGCCAATCTCGGGCAAAATCATTCGGGACTTCAATGATCAAAACATTATTCTCAAATGAAATTGGTTTGGTTGGTTTAAGCCAAGTTTCAAAGCTTGGTTTGCTAAGAAATGAGGCAATCGATTCCAGAGTCTTTTGCCAGATAGTGTCTAAGTTATTCATGCAGCTAACTCCTTTATTAACCATAATATATTTATCCACAAATGTTGAAAAATTGTTAATAACTCCCCAGAACTTTATTTAGAAAAAGATTTAAAGATAAATAAATGTAGATAATATAGTACTATTAAGATCAAAATAGCAAGCAGAGTTATACAGAATTTTATAGTTATCCACAAAATAATTCACAATCTGTGGATTATTTTTAAAGACTAATCAATATAATAACAAAATATAGTTGGTTTGGCAATTTTAAATAAGAC
>JAKPCT010000239.1 GCA_029553165.1 Bacillota bacterium | reverse complement strand
ATCGTCAAATAAAAATCCGGTTTCTGCTCCCTGACGAACCATCATTATTATGTAAAAACTCTCAGTTGAGGTACGTGCAAAGGCCACCTGGGTACTGCCGGTACAGATATCGATTGGGGGTAGTATTGCACCTCCCTGTTCACAACCAAAGCCACCTATGTGCCAAACGTAAACCGGTTTATCGGTTACTATTCTATAATACGTTTCAGTTGTAGGTATCTGATAGTAAATCTGCTGTTGGGCATTTACTGTTGTGGAAGCAACAACACCTCCTGCGGTATTATAAACTGTAACATTTGTTCCGTTTTGGGTTCCCAAAATGTAAATATGATCATGGTTATTAAGGAACGTTCTAATTATAGCATACTCCTTGCCTGCAATCGAGGTGGGAACCATTTGGTCGCCAGCCAAATCGAAGCAACCACCTGAAGTATGATAAAATGAATCGTCCTTAATGGTAACAGCAATGGGTTTTGTTGATGTAATTCGCGTACCCCTTAATCTAGCTGCAGTTGATCTGTCTTTATTAAACGGAAAAAGGGAAAAGGTTTCGCCCCTATTCAATGTTTTAACTACAGTTCCTCCTGCAGGAACACCAGTCATTGGGTTACCATAGGATGCCTGAATGCCCGCTGGTAACTGGAATGTAACCACGGTATTATCTTCAGTGGCTACAACATCAATTGCACTAGGAGTATCAACTGTTACTCCATTATTTACACCATGAGTTTGAAAAGGTGCGTAAAAATCTGTACCTAAGGCATTTCGCCCTTTAAGTGCCCAAATGTCCTTATTATTTTGCCTTGAAACCTCCCAGTAGGCAGTTATTGGATTTGTTGAGGTAATTAAAATTCCAAATTTATTTATCCCTGAAGCATTTAACGGCTTATTCTCCAAACGATTTACGTCAACATATGAACCTAAAGCGTATGAAGTATTAATTGGTATAGCATTACAATCCGGCACACCTAGATTGACCCTCCTTACTACCCAACACGACAAATCCTCCTGGTGAAAACTACCTGCCGGCATGTTGATTACGATATCCTGAAACCCGGTTGGATTCGTTATAGGATCGTACTGGTTGGCAGGCATGCTTATTGTTATTGTAGCCGGAAGAAGACCTGTAGAGAATTTGAAATACGCATTAGCACCACCTGGGTGGAAATGGTTAATGGTTACCTCAGGCACAACAAACCAGAACTCGGTATCGGTCTGGGCGTAAAGCCTATTGCCGGTACCACTAAGTATTGCAACAAAAAATGCAAGTAATAAACTATATACAGCAAAACGGTTTCGCATTTTTATGATAGATTGTCATTAATCGACAAATATATTATTTTTGTTTACATTTTACGACTGTTTGTCATTAAATGTTCTAACTTCGTCAAAATAAGCTGATGTTAACAAGTAAACCTATTTGTCCGCTAATTTGTTAATAGAATTAGCAAACCATTTAGTAAATATAACGTAAAAATTATTTAATGGTTTACAATCTTTGACTATCTTACATAACCATACCACAAAAAGCTGCAATATGAAGGTTAAAGGCTACATTATAGGTATTACGCTATTTGTAATGCAAATAGCCAATACCAGTGCGCAGGTGTACCTAAGCGAAGGTTTTGAAAACGGAACAAAACCCACTGGCTGGACCGAGGAGTACGTGTCGGGTACCGAGCCCTGGCGATACCGTAACGGAGGTCATAGCCCTAACGATAACAACTGGACAATACCTGCATGGCAAACCGATATACCCCGAAACCCTCCAAGCGCCCATAGCGGTACCTATAATGCCATTTTCTTCAAGCAAAGTACCAATCAGGAGCGGACAAAACTTATTACCAAAGCCATAAACCTTGAAGGGGCAATCCAGCCCGAACTTAGCTTCTGGCTTTGTCAGGTTCCCTGGACATTTTCAGGCAACACAAATTGGGATTACCTAAGGGTTTACTACAAAAGAAATAGCACTGACAGTTGGACACTACTGCAAGAATTCCTAGATCCTATAAGCGATTGGACCCAGTTTAAGGTAAACCTGCCCAACCCAAGCAGCACATAC
>JAKPCT010000024.1 GCA_029553165.1 Bacillota bacterium | reverse complement strand
TGTTTAACGGTATCGTAAAAGTTCATGGGAATTAGTCGTTTGGCCTGTTACTGAAAAGAATTTTCTTGTCGCGCTCCATGGCTGCCTTTACCCAGGGTTCAGGAACAATAGTCCAGTAGTTATGGCACTGCGGGCTAATTTCGCCTTGACCCTCAATATACTTCATCATGTAAAGCCTTAAATCCTTGTCGGTTGATTTCACAACACGTTGTTGAAGCTGATTGTGAGGTATGCCAGCGCCCTCAGTTAAATGGCCACCTCCGCCATTCCCACGGTACGAGTTTATGGCAACCCGGTATGTTTTACTCTCATCAAAAGGTAGTCCATTGGCCATTCCAGTAATGGTAACCCTATCGCCCGCAGGTTTACTAACATCAATGGTGTAGTAGATACCCGCAGCAGAATCGAAGTTGTAGTAGTTGGCATATAGACGTTTCCTGCCATTCTCTTCCTTGAATCGTAACAAATTGTCATCAACCCCTGTCATGGTGTTAAACCAAAGCGATGCCGAGTGTTCCAGGAATCCATCAATCTCCTTACCGGTTAGCTCCATGGTGTAAAGGAAATTCTCAAAACGGTACAGCTTAAACATATCGCTAACGGTAATGGTACCCGAGTCCACTTTTGAAATGAATGAGAGTGGAGCTGCAAACGATATATCGGCACCGGAAATGTTGAGCTGAACATCGTGAATCAAGTCCATGAATGCGGTTGGCCCAAAATAGGCATTTGCGCTCGATATTGTCTCTGTAATTGTTCCAATGGGCCTGCTCACAAAGTCGTTCACCCGCTGGTAAAAATCTGAGAACTGGTTCATAAAATCAGGGTCGGGTTCATAGTTTTTCATCTCAACCAACCTACCAGTAACGGATTTTGACTCAACCCTACCCCGCTTATTCAGGTTCAGGGTAATGGTAGCCTCAGAGAGTAAGCGTGCCGAGGCGCCGGGGTCAAGTATAAGTACTGAATCGCCATTAGTGTTAACAACCTTACGGGCAACCCGGTCGTGGTCGTGCCCAATGAGCACCATGTCAAATCCGGGTACCTTCTGCGCAACCAGTTGCGATGAGTTCTCGTTGTGGCTCTCGGCTGCATCGGCTCCACCATACGAAGTGTCGTGCCCGGAATGGAACAAGCCAATGATTACCTGTGGCTTCTCCTTTTTCTGAATGTATTTCACCCAATACCTGGCCGACTCAACCATATCGTTGAACTGCATGTTGGGCCAAAGAATTTTTGGGAGCCACTTGGGAATGCCCGGCGTTATGAGGCCAAGAACTGCAATCCTAATACCATCGCATTCCAACACCACGTATGGCTTAAAGGCGGGCTTACCGGTGGTTGTGCTAACCGCATTGGCCGCCAGCCAAGGGAAATTCGATTCCCGTTCCACCTTCCGGTAAACCCCAGGGCCAGTCTCAATATCGTGATTTCCAACCGTTGCGGCATCGTAACCCATGTAGTTCAACATCTGCGAAACAATATTCGGATTTGTACTATCGATAAAGTTGGAGTAGTAAACAGTGGGTTGCCCCTGAAGAATATCGCCATTATCGAGCAGAATTACCTGCTGGTTGGGTTTGCTGCGCTCCTGCTTCACGTATGTGTAAACACGTGCCAAGCTACCATCGGTTGGAGCATTTCTAATAAAATCGTATGGGAAAAGAGCACCATGCACATCGCTGGTTTGAAGCACTTTGATTGTTACCTGCCGCTGTGCGAAAGCCGTAAATGCTGCAACAAGCAGTAAAATACTAATAAATAAACGGTTAAGCCACCTCATGCTATTAAATTTTAATTTTCAAAGATAGCCCTAACGGTTAAGGTTTGCAAATACATGGTAAAACAACAGCACTACGGTCTATTTTGTTTGAAGATTTTGTAAAATGATTCATTAAGCTATTACCAATTGCCAACCCTTGCCCTTTGAAGGATTCCATCCCAAGCACACTGTTTATTTAGTGTGCTGTTTACATATTGGCTTGTGCTTAATGTTTGGCTGGATGAAAAGATGCACAAGACCCCTCTAAATCTCCCCTGAAAGGGAGACTTTTTCACTGATAAAAACACCCTGTTGCACTCCCCTCTCCTCTCAGGAGAGGGGCTAGGGGTGAGGTCGCTTTTACAAAAAACAACCTCAACTGTTAATAAGTTTACAAAAAGCCAAACACCCTTTTGATGATTTGTAAGATTTTTTTTTATTATTTTAGTATTGAAATAAACCTTACTAAGGGTAAGGTTATTCAACCAGAATAGATGCAAAAAATTACTTTTGGTAGGGTCATAATAAATGAGTTGTTTAAAAATTGCCGTAAAAAAAAGAGGATCAGAGCAATGAAGGTATTGGCAAAAATTGTTTTGGTAGCAATGGCGGTCGTATCGTTTAGCCTGACCACCTATGCCCAAGAGATATTGTGGGAAACGCTAATGGATAGGGTTGATACGCTTTATCAACAAGGGCGATATTCAGATGCGATTAGGGTAGCAGAAGAGGCATTGAAAGTCGCAGAAGAAACATTTGGTTCAGACCATCCCTATGTGACGGTATCCCTTAACAATCTGGCATTTTTATACAAAACACAGGGCAAGTATGACCTAGCTGAGCCCCTTTACAGGAGAGCACTGCAAATAAGGGAAAAAGCTCTTGGACAAGACCATTCCGAGGTGGCTACCTCCCTGAACAACCTGGCGGGATTATACACCAACCAGGGCAAGTATGACCTAGCTGAGCCCCTTTTCAGACGCGCCCTGGTAATAAGGGAAAAAAAACTTGGTCCAAACCATCCCGACGTGGCTGCATCCCTGAACAATCTGGCGACATTGTACTATAACCAGGGCAAGTATGACCAAGCCGAGCCCCTTTACAGGCGAGCCCTAGAAATAAATGAAAAGGCCCTTGGGCCAGACCATCCCCATGTGGCAACATCCCTGAACAACCTAGCGGTATTATACGATACAAAGGGCAAGTATGACCAGGCTGAGCCACTTTACAGACGAGCCCTGGAAATAAATGAAAAGGCCCTTGGACCAGACCATCCCGAGGTGGCGACAGTTTTGGAAAATATGGCAGACCTTTATAGGAAGATTGGAAAGATAAATGAAGCCGAAAAGCTGGAAGAAAAAGCGAAAAGAATTCGTTCAATAAACTAGTCTTGGCAGCTTCGTCCATCAGCGGACGAAAGGGTAACCATGGTTCCCCCCTAACCTACTTACGCCAACCTCGTTTTAGCCCCTTACCGTTGTGCTTAATGCTTAACTGGTTGGAAAATTGTATTAGCCCCCTCTAAATAATCTCCCCTGAAGGGGAGACTTTTTCACTATAAAAACACCCTGTTGCACTCCCCTCTCCTGAGAGGAGAGGGGGTGGGGGTGAGGTCGCTTTAAAAATCAAACAACAGTTTCATTTGTTTGTCAATTTAGATTGCAAAAAAAGTCCTTATTATTGTTTTTTTTTTAAAATTTATTATTTTAGCGCTTAAATATTAGCGCTTAAATAACCTTTCCAAAGTTTCATTTATATAACCAAAATTGAAGAAATAAATTAAGTTTGGGATGGTTATGTACGAATTAGTGAAAATTTTGAAGATAACCTAAAACTCATATATGATATGAAGACCGAAATCTCAAATGAATTAAAAAGCCATTTTTTAAGACTTTATCAAATGGCTATCACCGATGACAATTTCAGCGCATTAGAACTTAAAATGCTTTATAATTTTGCTGAAGAAAGAGGTGTTCCAAAGGAAGAGTTAGATAAAATTCTTATGACGGCTGATTTTCAACTTGTAATTCCTGATACAATTGAGAAAAGAATAGAGTATTTATATGACCTTGCTAGAATGATTTGGGCTGATGGAACTGTTAATGAAGATGAGAGAAATACACTTAGAAAATATTGTAGAAAATTTGAGTTCTTAGACGAAAACATTGAAGAATTAACACAATTCCTTCTTGACAATGCTAAAAAGGGAGTGAGCAAATATGAAATTCTTAATCAATTAAATAGTTAGCCATGAATGTACTAAAGAAACTATTTGCGTTAAAAAATAACGTAAAAGGGGAGCCAGAATCAACTCAAGAGGTTTCAAGAAACAATGAAAAACTAACATACTATAGTGATGGTTACAATTCTGCACAATTAGCACATGGCTCTCCGCTGATTTTCGCAACATGTCTTGAGCATAATTATGAAAATTTTAAAGAAAGATGCCGTCAAGATGTTCATGAGCAACAAAAACTAAAGGAACCATATATTGTCGAAATAGAAAAGCAAAAAACAGAACTAAAGAAGAGAGAAACTTTAAAATCAATAAAAGAAGACGAATTAAAAAAGATTGAAGAATCTATTATTAAAATAGATGAAGACATTATTAATGTGCGCAATAATCCTGAAAAGTATGGTCTTGAGGTTACCAAAAAGCCCAAAGCGCAATTTTTCATAGGTTTGTTAATACTCATTCCGATAACAATCTATTTATTAGTGTTCTATATTTCTGCATCTTATGCTGGTTTTTTCAAAGTATTTGATTCAAATGAAGTTATTGCTGCAATATTTGATGCAAACGCTCTGCAAAAAGCAATGAACGACGGTTGGCTTGAGACAATATTTGTTTGTACTATACCCTTTGCATTTATGGGTTTAGGTTATTTAATCCATATGTTCCAAAAAGAAAAGAAATGGGGTATAATCAAAGTAATTGCCTTGTTTGTTGTTACATTTATTTTTGATGCAATACTTGCATATCTAATTGAGAAAAAAATCTATGATTTTGATAGAGTTCTTACTTCAGAGCCCTTTAACCTCCAAATAGCATTCACTAAAATTGAATTTTGGGGAATAATATTTGCAGGTTTTGTTGTATATATAATCTGGGGTTTAGTTTTTGATTTCGTCATGAAAGAGTATGAAAGCATTGATAAGATTCGAGCTTTTATCAATAAATTAAAAGATGAGAAAGTAAATCTTCAAAACCGAAAAATAGAAATTACTAATTCATTAAATAAATTAATTCAAGAAATTACTGCTATTAGTAGCAAAATATCGGAGCTTCAATCAAGGATTGATGGCTTTATTTTTCCAAATAGAAAGTATCTTTTATATCATTCTGAATATGTCAAAGGATGGTATATGGCTATTTCCGCTGAAATTGCATTACCTCACGAGAAAAAAGATTCCTTGATAAATGAGTGCGAAAAAGTTTCTAATGAGCACTTATTGAAACACCAAGTTTCAAATCATGATTTTGAGAATATTATTTATAACAAAAAAATCAATTAATTATGAGAATACATTTCTATATCGTTGTAATTTTTGTACTATTCACTTTTTCTTGTACAAATAATGAGAATAGTCAAAAAGTAAGAGCGGCTAAAATTTACCCCAACTCAAATATAAATTTAAGCATCTTCATTGATTTATCAGATAGGATTAGCCCAACAGTACATCCAAATCCTACTATGGAGTTTTATAAAAGAGATTTGGGTTATTTAAACTCGATTATAGTTGGCTTTAAACAACATTTAGAGAAAAAGAAAGTTCGCTTAATCAATGATAGAATTCAATTATTTATTGATCCAACACCAGAAAATATTGAAATAAACAACATAATCAATAGTTTAAGATTATCATTCGATAAAAATAACATATCACAGGGTAAACTTGACAGTTTGCCTATTATATATAACGAACTAACCTCAAAACTTTATGATCAAGCAATTAAAGATGGCAAATATATTGGTTCTGACATTTGGGGTTTCTTTAAAGAAAAAGTAAAAGACTATTGCGTTAGCAATCAACACAGAAATATTCTTGTAATTTTAACTGATGGTTATGTTTATCACAAAGATAACATTTTAGATGTTGCCAATAGAAGCAGTTATCTTACAACCAAAAAAATAAGCCAATTAAATCTCAATAATTCCAATTGGGAAAATGTTTTTAATCAAAAAGACATTGGTTTTATAACGAAAAGAAATGACTTGGAGAATCTCGAAGTCTTAGTTTTGGGAATAAATCCTTATAAAACAAATCCATTTGAACTAGATGTGATTAAAACTTATTGGACTAAATGGTTTAAAGAAATGGGAATTAACAAATTCGCAATTAAATCTGCTGACTTACCTTCTAATCTTGACGAAGTAATAAGAAACTTTATACTAAACAATAATTAAAAACTTGCGCAAATTAGTTTTTGGCTGGTTGTAAAATTCCACCTGACCCCTAAAAAGTCTCCCCTGAAAGGGGAGACTTTTTCACTGATAAAAAGTTCCTTACTGCACTCCCCTCTCCTCTCAGGAGAGGGGCTGGGGGTGAGGTCGCTATTACCATCAAAATCAACCTCACCTGTTAATAAGTTAACAAAAAGTTAAATTCCCTTTTGAGGATTTGTATAATATTTACAATCGTATAAATAACCCTACAAAAGGTACACTTTACACCCCAAATAGTTGTATTAAATTACTTTTGGTAGAGTTATGGACGAGTTATAGGTCAATGTACGTTGAATCATATCAATAAAAAAGGATAAAAAATGTTTAAAATAAAGGGCATTTTATTGCTTTTGTTAACAATCGTTCTCACAATACTATTAGTTCTTATAAGTAGTTTGACAAATGGAATTTTGATTTTAACAGGCTTACCTGAAACGATAAATAAACAAATTTTATATCACTTAATTACGATTTTTATTACAATTATTTTCTTACTCGTCCTATAGTTGACTAAAAAAGAAGTATTTCAAAGATATTTCCGAAAAGGTAATATTTCAACTAAAATAATATCTGAGCCTATGATTGGGATTAAACCCAGACCAATTGAGAATTGGCTTCATATCGGAAGAAATTTTGCAATAGTTATATCTGGTGTGACAGCTATTGTGATTAATTTTTAGATCAATAAGGAGAGCGGAATTTCAACAAGAAATATATTAAATGTTCTGCTTTTCAGCATTGCTTTTGCATTGTACAATCCCTTTGTGGAAGAAAACATAACCCGCTTAGGTGTAGTAGTTGTACTTAAAGGCAAACTAAAGGACAGGACTATACCGCTAATTTCGGCACTATTTTTTGGTACAGTACATTATTGGGGTAAACCAGGTGGATTCATAGGTGTAATAGTCGCCGGATTTCTGGGATGGTTTCCGACGGAATCTATTCTTGAAACCCAAGGAATTTTTTGGGCATGGATAATACATTTTTTTACAAGACGTAATATTTTTTTCGGCATTCCTTACAATAAAATAAAAAGCATCAGAACCGAAAAAATGAACAACGACCTACTAACAGTGTATGTGTGTCAATAGGGGATGAAAGGGGAAATCGAAGCCTGTGCCTATAGGAAACTTTGTGCAAAGCAAACAGGAAAGTGCATCTAATCCGCTACTGCACATACACAAAAACCGTCAGCATTCATTCTATGTGAAACAAACAACCCAATTGCTTGATGCTGAAGCAGCACCATTCCCGAACAGAGAAATTTGGAGCGTATTTACAAGCTTACCCACTTCAAATAGCTCACCATCAACACAATAGCAAGCATCAAATGTCGTTTTGACACTTTAAACCAATCATATTCAGCCATGTTGTCATACTAAATTTAACGGCAAGCCTTTTGATGCTCTCCTTTTGATTCAAGATAAAAGAAAGGAGTTAGATATGAATCTAAATAATTTTACAATTAAATCGCAGGAGGTAATCCAAAAAGCGGTTGAAATTGCGCAGGGGTACAGCCATCAGGCTGTAGAGCCTGCCCATCTGCTCCGCGCTATACTTGACGAGGGTGAAAACATTACCGGATTCCTGCTCCGCAAGCTGGGGGTAAACCCGGGGACTTTTGATGCGGTACTGAACCGCATGCTCGATTCCATGCCAAAGGTATCGGGTGGTGAACAGTTTCTCAGCAGCGCAACCAACAGGGTGCTGCAAAAAGCCCTTGAATACAGCAAGGCTATGGGCGACCAGTTCATTTCGGTGGAGCATATCCTTTTGGGACTTGTTGCGGCTGGCGAACAGGTTGGCCAGCTAATGAAGGACGCAGGCATTACCGAGAAGGAGCTGAAGCAAGCCATTGCTGAGCTGCGTAAGGGTGCC
>JAKPCT010000217.1 GCA_029553165.1 Bacillota bacterium | reverse complement strand
TTATGGTCCGTTATGGTTATTGTTTATTCCCTATGAGCGCTGAGCTTTATTCATTATCTCCCAACCAGCACGATGGCTTGCCCGCTCAACTTTTGGCTCGATCGGTCGATGGTTTTCCTCATTATGATCCCTATTACACTTACCCATATTTTGATTCTTTCCAGATTGACGCTTGGTATTTTGATCAGGAGGTGTATTTGGAGGCCGGTCATTTTTACGCTTTGAAGATTAAACTTTCTGATAACTATAATTGGAGCGGCATGGCGAATTGCTCGGTGAGATTTGGTATTCGTCGGGATGCAAATAATTCTCGAGTTTACACCTCGCGAGGCGGTCAACTCTATCTTGATTTTGATGAAGATCTCAGGTTAGTGATTTACAAAAAAGATCCGAGCAAAGTAATAATACCGCCCAGCGAAAATAAAAGCAGCGAGAGTGAAGCAGCAGAAACAAGCATTGAAGAAATTAAGTCGCAGGATGATGCAAACACGAATGAAGAATTAAATAATGCTGAATCATTGCCGCCTGAGAATACCAGTTTTAATTCTGATGCTGCTTCTTCAACTCAAATTCAAATTGATTCGGAAAGCAATAATTTAAATGAAGAGGCTGAAATTGGATCAATGAATGAATTGAATCAAACAGCTGGTGCAGATTTAGAGAAAGAAAAATCAGAAGAGCCAATCTTAGAAGTTAATCAAAATCAGGGTGCTGATGAAGAAATTATTACGGAAGAAAAAGTGGATGTGTTGCTGGATAATAGTGAAATGATACTACCAGATTTATTTGCAATTGAAGAAAGAGAAAAAGAAAGTGAAGGAGAGTAGGTGATGGGAAGGCGGCGCCGCTCACAGCGGCGCCGCCTTCCTTCCCCGCCATTTTATTTTTCATCTTTTCACTAAACTTTCGCGATGCTTGTCGCAAAAGTTTAGTGAGTGTAGCAAGAGCAACTCGCGTTTTAAAAAAATAAATGCATTCCATTAGCTCATGAATTAATTCATGAATTAATTCATGAGCTAATTCATGAGCTAATTCATGAAATTTTCAGAAGGCCGTCTAAGA
>JAKPCT010000205.1 GCA_029553165.1 Bacillota bacterium | reverse complement strand
TATTCAGGCTACCAGTATGATAAAGGATAACTTTGGACGAGTTGTTTTGCAAATCCAAAACAATGTGAGCAGGTTACGCGACATGAGCGATGAGCTAAACACTATTTCAAGCCAATTGGCTGAAGGGGCTGCTGAGGAATCATCGTCAATTGAGGAGATATCATCGTCCATGGAGCAAATTGCTGCCCATATTGAAAGGAATGCCGATAACTCTAAGCAAACCGAGGTTTACTCGCGCAAGGTTCTTGATGGCGTTAAAAATCTGAACAAATCGGCTGAGGAGAATTTGGAGGCCATCAACCACATTGCTCAAAAAATCAATGTTATAACCGATATAGCCTTTCAAACCAACATACTTGCACTTAATGCAGCCGTTGAGGCAGCCCGTGCAGGTGCACATGGCAAGGGCTTTGCCGTGGTTGCTGCTGAGGTGCGTAAACTTGCTGAAACAAGCAAGCTGGCCGCCGATGAAATAGTTCAGCTAGCAGGTAAAAGTGTGAATGTTGCCCAGCATACTCAGGTCATGCTTAACGAGCTTATTCCTGATATTACACGAACCACCAACCTGGTTGAGGAGATTACATCTGCAAGTATTGAGCAGCACGTAGGTGTTGAGCAGGTTAATAATGCAATTCAACAGCAAAATGTTGTTGCCCAGCAAAATGCTGCTATCAGCGAGGAGGTTGTTACAACCAGTAATAAACTTTCAGAGTTTGCTAACCAATTTGTGGAATTGGTATCGTATTTTAAGATTCGGAAGAAATAGATTCTGTTTGTTGATTCATCAACTGTATTTTTCAATTAAAGAATTTTGGTTTAACTATTAACTTTTTACAATTCCTCTAACTTCCTCCAACTTCCTCATATTCTCAATTTTTCTTTTAACTTTTAACGTTTAACGGTTCACGTTTAACTGACTCAAACTTCCTCTAACTTCCTCTAACTCCATCACATTCTATCTATTCCGACTCATTCCGATTCATTCCGATTCATTCCGATTCATTCCGACTCATTCCTTAAAATTCATGTCATTTGGTGTAAATGCATTTCTTACTGCTCCACATCCCTCATTGAAAGTTGAATCCTTTTTCTGGGAATATCAACCTCAAGTACTTTAACCTTTACGTGTTGGTGTAACTTAACAACATCAAGCGGGTTTGACACAAAGCGGTTGGCCATTTGCGATATATGTACCAGCCCATCCTGCTTAACACCTATATCAACAAATACCCCAAAATTGGTAATGTTGGTAACTATTCCGGGCAGTACCATCCCGGGCTTAAGGTCATCAATGCTAAAAATACCTTCGGCAAACTCAAATACCTTGATAGCTTTACGTGGGTCACGACCGGGCTTTGAGAGCTCCTGCATTATGTCGTTTAGTGTGGGCAGGCCTACCTTGTCGGTTACATATTTTTCAAGTTTGATTTTTGCCCTTAGCTCTTCATTCCTGATTAAGTCCACTACTGAGCAGCCCAAATCGGCTGCCATTTTTTCGACAATATGGTAGCTTTCCGGATGAACAGCTGTGTTATCGAGTGGGTTTTCAGCCTCGGCAATTCTAAGGAATCCCGCACATTGTTCAAACGCCTTTTCGCCCAGGCGTGGAACCCTTTTTAGCTCATCTCTGCTTCTAAATGCGCCATTTTGGGCTCGGTATTCAACAATGTTTTTTGCCAGCTGGGGTCCAAGCCCGGAAACGTACGTTAGTAGGTGCTTGCTGGCGGTGTTCAGGTGAACCCCAACGTGGTTTACACAGCTTTCCACAACCTGGTCAAGACTACCTTTCAGCTTGGTTTGGTCAACATCGTGCTGGTATTGGCCTACGCCAATCGACTTTGGGTCTATCTTAACCAGCTCAGCCAACGGGTCCATTAGGCGACGGCCAATTGAAACCGCTCCCCGAACGGTTACATCGTATTCCGGGAATTCCTCGCGAGCCACTGGCGAAGCCGAGTATACCGATGCTCCATCCTCGCTAACAACAAAAACCTTTACATCGCGGTTAAACCTAATTCGTTTAATCAATGCCTCGGTCTCACGACTTGCTGTTCCGTTACCAATTGCTATGGCTTCAATCTTATAGGTATCAACCAATGCCGATATCTTACTCATGGCCTTCCCTTGCTCGCTTTGGGGTGGGTGTGGAAAAACGGTTTCGTTATGCAGTAGGTTTCCCTGCGGGTCAAGGCAAACCACCTTGCATCCCGTTCGGTAGCCTGGGTCAATGGCAAGCACGCTTTTTTGACCAAGGGGTGGCGAGAGTAAGAGTTGCCTCAGGTTTTCAGCAAAAACCCTTATGGCCTCATCGTCAGCTTTTTCCTTTAGTGCGGCGGTAAATTCGTTTTCAATCGATGGTTCAATAAGTCGTTTGTAGCTGTCGGCTATTGCTAGCCTTAGCTGTTCGGCGGCTTCGCCGTTTGAACGGATAAATAAACGCTCCAGCTCTTCAATTACTGGCTCACTTGGCGGAGTTATGCTAACCCGAAGGTATCCTTCGTCCTGCCCGCGTTGCATCGCCAAGAACCTGTGCGATGCACATCGCTTCACCTCCTCCTCCCAGCTAAAGTAGTCGGAGTACTTAATGCCCTCCGTTTCCTTGCCCTTTACCACCTTCGACTTTATGAAAGCTGATTTTCGGAAATGCTTTCGGGCCACGTTTCGCGCTTTCTCATCTTCGCTAATCCACTCCGCAATAATATCGCGTGCGCCGGCAAGCGCTTCGTCAGCATCGGCAACTTTATCGTTTATAAAAGCTTCTGCCTTGGCAAGTATGTTCCTTTCCTGCTGTTTAAAAATCAGTAAGGCTAAGGGTTCTAATCCTTTCTCCTTGGCAATGGTTGCCTTAGTTCTTCGCTTGGGTTTGTATGGCAGGTAGATATCTTCCAGTTCGGTAGGGTTATAGCAGGCAATAATTCTTGCTCTAAGTTCATCGGTTAGCTTTCCTTGCTCTTCAATGGTTGATAGTATAGTTTCCTTACGTTTGTCAAGTTCTACATACTTAACGGATAGGTCGCGGATAGCAGTAATTTGTGTTTCATCAAGGTTACCGGTCATCTCCTTGCGGTAGCGGCTTATGAAAGGGATTGTAGCACCCTCATCAAGTAGCTTAATGGTGTTCGCAACTCCTCGGCTGTTAATGTTAAGTTCAGCTGCTATCAGTTCTACGTGCTTGGTTTTACTTGCTATCTCCATAAATTTCAATTTTCATCGCAAAAAAACGAAATAATATTTTGGCTTGCAAAAAAAAACGGCCACCTTAATTTAAGTAGCCGTTCTTAATTTTATGAATTTATGCTATTCGCCACAGCGGGCATTAGTCATGTAGGGGTATCTGTAATCGATTGGTGGGTTTAGGTTTTCCTTGATAGTTCGGGGGCTTGTCCAGCGAATCAGGTTGAAAGGGCCACCGGCCTTATCATTGGTTCCACTTGCACGAGCGCCACCAAAGGGTTGTTGTCCTACCACAGCCCCTGTGGGTTTATCGTTAAAGTAGAAATTACCAGCCGAGTAACGCAGTACCCTACATGCCTTATTCAATGCTTGCCTATCGGACGAGAATATTGCACCCGTAAGCGCATACGGTGAGGTTTTATCGCAAAGCTCAAGCGTTTCCTCAAACTTCTCATCGGGGTAAACGTATATGGTCAGCACTGGGCCAAATATTTCCTCTTCTATCGTCACAAAGTGTGGGTCGGTTGTTACTATGATTGTTGGTTCCACAAAGTAACCCTTGCTTTTATCGCCCTTGCCTCCGGCAATTATTTCAGCAGCATCGGATTGCTTTGCTTTTTCAATGTAACTCATAATATTGTCGAACGATGCCTCGTCAATAACTGCGTTTACAAATGTTTCGTAGTCGGTAGGGTCACCCATGTTGATCTCATGCATAATACCTAGAATGTTTTTCTTAAATTCCGGCCAAAGTGACTCTGGAATGTATGCCCTCGATGCTGCTGAGCATTTTTGCCCCTGGTACTCAAAAGCCCCCCGAACGGCAGCAATCACTGCCTGGTTGATATTGGCGCTAGGGTGAACAAAAATGAAATCCTTACCACCAGTTTCGCCAACTAGTTTGGGATACGAACGGTATTTGGCTAAGTTGTTGCTAACCGCTTTCCAAAATGTGTTGAATGTTGCTGTTGAACCGGTAAAGTGGATTCCTGCTAGCATTGGATGGTTGAACACCACATTGCCAATGGCAGAGCCTTTGCCCGGTATAAAGTTGATTACACCATCGGGAACTCCGGCCTCCTTGTATATTTGCATGAGTATGTAGTTCGAAAGTAGTGCGGTTGAAGCTGGTTTCCAAACCACAGTATTACCCATCAGCACAGGTGCCATATTCAGGTTCGATGCTATAGCCGTAAAGTTGAATGGGCTTACTGTAAAAACAAATCCTTCCAGCGGCCTGTATTCCAACCTGTTTATTGTTCCGGTTTCTGATATGGGTTGCTGGTTGTAAATCTCGGAGATATAGTGAGCATTGAATCTCAAAAAATCAATTGTTTCGCATGCGGCATCAATCTCAGCCTGGTAAACGTTTTTGCCCTGTCCAAGCATGGTTGCTGCATTTAGCGTGGCTCGATATTTTTTTGATATCAGTTCGGCCACTTTTAATGTGATGCTCAAGCGCTCAACCCACGATACCTGCGACCAGTACTCATGCGCCTTGAGCGCAGCCTCAATGGCCATTTGGGTTTCTTCCTCGCCTGCAATATGGTACTGGGCTAAAACATGGCTGTGATTGTGAGGCATAACCACTTTACCTAACTTCCCTGTTCGAACCTCCTTACCACCTATAATAAGCGGTATATCCATTACACTAGATGATAGCCGTTTAATTTCTTTTTCCAGTGCTTCGCGCTCTGGTGAGCAAGGCAGGTAGCTGAGCACCGGTTCGTTTTTTGGTAAATCGTACTTAAAAATTGCGTTGTTCATAGGTTTTAATGTTTTTTTTGTTTTCGATATGCAAAAAAATGCATAACGGTTGTTTCTTGAAATGACTTTTATCAAAAATCACCTATATGGAATCGTTCTAAATAATAAAACAATGAGAAATTCAAATTGTTTTGAGGAATTAATCAATTTCAACAGAATTTCCGGTAAAGCATGTCTTTTATAGACATCTTGCGAGATTTTTTTAATGTATTAATCAATGTTGTTTAGTTAAGGTTATTTGTCATGTTGCGCGCAAGCGAAACATCTTAATGGGTCGATTAGAGATCCTTCGCTACGCTCAGGATGACAAATGAAGTTATTCGTGTAAGTTGCTCGTTGTTCGTTGTTCGTTGTTTGTGAAACCTTTGTCAAGCTGAGCATCTCTTAGTGCCTTCAACTCTTCTTTTATGCAATTCCTTAACCAATACGGAGAGTCAAACACAGTGGCATAAAAGCCTGACCCGGCAATGGGTCGGGGGTGGAACGTGGCGGTGGGCCAAGTAAGTGATACCATATGAGTCACGCCACAGGCGTGGCGAATAGTATCGCGTGGCAGTTCCACCCACGGGACACCCATCGGGTCAGGCTTTTCAGCCTTGATTTTCTTTGGTTCTTTCTTGTATCAAGACAAGAAAGAACATGTAAACCGCTCTTTGCCATACTTTTCTGTTGCGATGCAACGCTTTCCCCTTGCTCTTTGGAAAATGTATTGCGTGCATCGCTATACATTTAAGAATAATCATGGTGTTACAAATATTACGCCCTTACAGGGCTTGAGACGTTGCTCGTTGCTCGTTGTTTGTGAAACTATTGTCATGTTGAGCGCATGCGAAACATCTCAAGGGAGCGATTAGAGATCCTTCGCTACGCTCAGGATGACAAGGAGTTGACAGTTGATGGTTGATAGTTGATAGTTGATAGTGAAAAAAAGCATTTCACGAAACACTAAAAACCAAACACTACTCTCCATCTTCCCTGTAAACTGCACACTGTACACTGCACACTATTCAAAAGCTCCTTCGCTACACTCAGGATGACAGGCATGAATATTTTTGTTAACTAAACCACATTGATGTATTAATTGACAATTTTGTTTGCATCCTTGGGGTTGTTTCAATCAAAAATTTCTGACTAAAATCATTTCTAAAAATATTTTAACTGGTTAACTTTGAAAAAAAATAAGTTATGTTTAAAACCAATGAATACTTTGATGGCAAGGTTAAGTCTATAGCCTTTGAAACTGCCGAGGGCAGGGCAACTGTAGGGGTTATGGCTCAGGGTGAATACGAGTTTGGTACATCAACCGTGGAGTATATGACCATTATTTCAGGTCAAATGGACGTTATGCTTCCCGGTGAGTCAACCTGGAAAACCTACAAGGAGTTTGAAACCTACATTGTTCCCAAGGATGTTAAGTTCAAGGTTCGCGTAAATGGCGATACCGCTTACCGTTGCCTTTACAAGTAAAAAAATTAGGGGGAATAATCCCCCTTTTGTATATTTGCCGATAGGAATGCAATTGCATATCAGTTGGGGTTATGGCCGGACATAAGGGATCAAAATACTACGATGTTTTTCTGGACTACACAATAGTGTTGCGCGAACGTAACACTAACCAATCGATTCTTACCCAGGAGCAACTTTGTTTACTGTTGAACATCGATGATCTGGAATCAATTGCAGCATCGGCAAAAAAAATGGATATCAGTTACCGTAAGGCATGGGAGTTGGTTCGTAGAGCGGAGGAGGAACTTGGTTTTCCCCTTGTGAGTAAGTCGCGGGGTGGCAGCGATGGCGGTAAATCGGAGCTTACTTCCGATGGCAAGCAACTGGTTGATGCTTATCGCCAGCTCCGCAACGAGTTTAATGAATCCGTAAAGCGTGTTGTTAAAAACTTTTTTCAAACCATTAATAGGTGATTTATGCGAAATTTGTTAGCCATTCTTTTGTTGTCTATACTTTTATCTAATTGTTCCAGTAGACAGAATGATCAAAATTCTCTAACAATCTTTCACGCAGGTAGTTTATCCCTACCTCTCAGAGCAGCGATTGATAGTTTTATCCGATATAATCCGGAAGTAACAATCAATCCCGAAGCGGCTGGAAGCGTAGAGTGTGCCCGTAAAATCACCGACCTTAACCGACCCTGCGACCTGTTTTTCTCGGCCGACTATAAGGTGATTAGCAGTTTACTGGTTACTGGGCATGCCGATTTTTTTATTCCCTTTGCAACTAACCGCATGGTTATAGCCTATTCACCTAAATCAAAACATGCCGATATAATCGATTCATTAAATTGGCCTACCATTCTTTTACGTTCCGATGTGGCTTATGGCCGGAGCGATCCCAATTCCGACCCTTGCGGTTATAGAACCTTGCTTCTTTTTCAACTCGCTGAAAAACACTACCGTATGGTTGGCTTAGCTGAATCACTCGAGGGGAAGGATAATCAGTTTATTCGCCCTAAAGAGGTGGATTTGGTGGCCATGCTCGAAACATCTGCCATTGATTACCTTTTTATATATGAGTCGGTGGTTAAGCAGCATAAGTTAAATTACATTCCTTTGCCTGACAGTATAAATCTTGGAAACTTTTCCCTAGCACAGCACTATGGCTCTGTTCAGGTGAAGATAAGGGGGAATTCCCCCAACGATTCAATAACCATTGCAGGCGAACCTATAGTATATGCATTTACAATTCCCAAAAACGCACCAAATCCCCTTTTGGCAAGCAAGTTTGCAACCTACTTTTTGTCCGATACTGGTGGAATGGCGCTAATTACCAAAATGGGGCAACAGTCACTTATTCCGTTTAGCTGCACCAGTTGTGGTTCGGTACCCGACGATTTTAAAGAGTTTATTCGCTAAATTATTGTTGATGAGTAAAAGCGGAGTAAACAACTTTTCAACGTTTAGTCTTGTTCTAACCCTTTTGGGTGCCTTTATATTGCTTTTCATTATTGCTCCATTACTGGGGATGATAGTCAACACTCCATTTAAGGATGTTGCCGCAACTACAGCCGACAGTCAGGTGCTAAGTTCCATATGGTTATCCATTTGGGTAGCTATGTTAACCTCCATTTTATTTGCATTTCCCGCTATTCCTTTAGCGTATATTCTTGCCCGTTACGATTTCCCGTTTAAAAGTGTAATAAACGGAATAATTGATTTGCCCGTGGTTATTCCCCATTCAGTAGTTGGTATAGCTTTGCTCGGATTAATCGCTGGCGATGGCTTGGTTGGTAAATCTCTTGATGTCTTTGGGGTAAGGTTGATTGGAACCCCATTTGCCATTGCATTGGCAATGGCATTTGTCAGCTTGCCATTTCTTATTAATTCGGCTCGCGATGGCTTCATACAGGTTCCTGTGAGGTTGGAGCAGGCAGCATTATCCCTGGGCGCAACCCCCTTTCAGGTATTTTTTACCATCTCATTGCCGCTTGCTTGGCGTAACATCCTAAGCGGGCTGGTAATGATGTTTGCCCGTGGCATGAGTGAGTTTGGTGCTGTAGTTATTGTTGCATATCATCCCATGGTTGCCTCGGTTATGATTTACGATAGGTTTACAGCTTTTGGATTAAAGTATTCAAGGCCTGCCGCTTTTATTTTCCTTGTTGTTAGCCTTATAGTCTTTATTTTACTGCGTTTTATCTCCCGCAAACGGTAGGATTATGCTGGTTGTAGATCAAATATCAAAGCATTTTAAATTATTTTCACTTAGGGAGATAACCTTTAAGGTGTCGCAAGGCGATTACTTTATGTTTTTAGGCCCGTCTGGTTCTGGGAAGTCGCTTTTACTGCAAATAATTGCCGGCCTTGTGAAGCCCGATAGCGGTAGAATCCTTTTTAATGGTATCGATATAGCTAAGAGTCCTGCAGGTAAACGCAATGTAGGGATTCTCTTTCAGGATTTAGCCCTTTTCCCTCATCTTAGTGTTTTCGATAACATTGCTTACCCTTTAAAGCTCCGAAAATACAGTTCTTTTGCAGTTAAGCAAAAGGTAGTTGAACTTGCGGAACAGTTTTCTATTTCCCATATCCTTAACCAGGGTGTAACAAGTCTCTCAGGTGGTGAAAAGCAGAGGGTTGCTCTTGCCCGTACACTCGCATTTAATCCGCCAATTCTATTACTCGATGAGCCTCTATCTGCCATAGATTCTCAGCTCTATCTGGATTTAGGGGTTCTGCTTAGGTCAATCAACCGTGCAGGAACAACCATTATACACGTTACCCATAACTACCAGGAGGCCATTTCACTGGCAAGCAAGGTGGGAGTCTTACACAATGGTCAGTTGGTACAGGTTGGCGAACCCGTTGAGGTATTTCAAAATCCTCGTTCCGAGTTCGTGGCTAACTTTACAGGGGCTAAAAACTTCTATAGGGTAAAGGGAGTTCGTGCTACTCCCGATGGTCTTATTTATGCCGAGTTACCTTTTGGTGAAGCAATTGCATTTTATGCTAACCCAGCTTACTCTAATGGCTTTGTCTGTTTTCCCGAGGAAAGCGTAGTGCTATCAACACAGGCCGAGAATCAAAGTGCAATAAATGTTTTTAGCGGAAGGGTTATCGATATTTTTGCCCAGCGTTTTGGCTACGAGGTAGTGATTGACTGCGGTTTTAAGGTGTTTGCAGTAATAACTAAAGAATCGCTGGAAAAGCTAAAAATATCCCCGGGCATTAAACTTTATGCAGCAGTAAAGGCTAATGCAGTGAGGTTCATCCCTGAAATTTAGTTCCAAAGGCTATTTCCGTAACCTGTGTTTAATACCATTCTGGTAAACCACATGTATGTATCGCGAAGTAAAAAATACTATCATAAACGCAATTGCGTAGTAGCTTAAGGCTATAACAAGGAAAAATGTGGTTGAGAAAATAAATAACCCAAACAGAAAGTCCATAAATGATAGTAAAGTTCCAAACCTTAAGCCGGTTTTGAAAATGGAGCCGAGGTAATCATAAAGTATGCTGATTGCCAAAAGCGATAATTGAATCCATATGGAGATGGTAACGATGTCAGTTCCAAAGTTGTTAGCCGAAATACCTTTTGTTATACTCTCGATGAAATAATCCTTCCAGTAAATGTAAATGATGCCCGATAGTAGGCCAACCACAAAAAAAGTTACGTACGACACAATAACCTCCTTGATATTAAAATCGTGTCGTTTCTTTAAAAACTGTTTTGCTTCTATTACAAGTTCTTCAGCTATAACCCAGATAAACAGAAGTGCAATGGCTATAACCCAGAAGTACCAATTTTGCCAGTTCGCTAAACGCTCAATTAGCTTCAAAAATTTAGGTGTGCTGGGATACTCAATTTTACTTAGGTAATCGGTTGAAACGTAACCTGTTGCATACCCATTCCGCACCATAATCCAGTATTTATCCGATACCACTGCAACTACAGTATCCCCCTGCCTAAGGGTTCCAATTATTTCCGATACGGTTGATGGTGCAGTGCGTACGTATAGCGAACGGGTAGTTACTACATACCTGTCGCGCATGCCATAATTCCCTGGTTTAACACATGCCGTTAAGACGAATAGGCAAAGTAGGAGTAAAAAATACCAAGTTGACTTGTACTTCATTATGTCCCAAACCATTTCCAATGCAAATGTACCACTTTGCAACAAATAGGCCATTGTATATAGCACTTTTTAATAATAAAAAGGTAAGAATTGTTTTTTTTCCTCACATCAAACCCTTCGTGGTAAAGGACTTAAGCTGCTTTTTTGTTTCGGTTAGCCAAATTTTCACCATTATAAGC
>JAKPCT010000156.1 GCA_029553165.1 Bacillota bacterium | reverse complement strand
GGAGGTAGAGCCATGAGTAACACATTATTACCGTGTCCTTTTTGCGGGAGAGAGGCACTTATGGAAGCGCGATATGTCAAAGATTTCAACGACGCAGCAATTATAGCGCATTATGTCCGTGAGTGCCATCACTGTAATGCTACATTTGCGCGTAGCTTTCCGAGTATGAAAGAAGCAGATGACGCCTGGAACCGCCGAGCAATTCTCGATGGTTGCGAGAATGAGCTGATTGTGCGGTGTAAGGACTGTAAGCATTATAACACACTCGGTCACTCAAAAGCTTCGGATGGTGCGAAAGCATAGACCGAGGTACAAGCGACAATTTTTATTGCGCTAATGGTGAGCAATTAGACAAAGAAAGTGAGGGAAAGGAGGTAGACGATTGTTGGAGGTAAACAAAATTTACAATATGGATTGCCTTGAGGGTATGAAGTTAATTGATGATAAAAGTATTGATATGATTTTATGTGATTTGCCGTATGGGACAACGGCTTGTAAGTGGGATACGATTATACCTTTTGAACCATTATGGGAGCAGTACGAACGTGTTATTAAGGATAATGGTGCTATTGTATTAACGGCGAGCCAACCGTTTACAAGTGCATTGGTTATGAGTAAGCCTGATTTATTTAGGTATGAATGGATATGGGAAAAAGCGGTAGGGAGTAACTTCGCCCAACTTAAATATCAGCCTATGAAAGAGCACGAAAGCATTCTGGTATTCTCTAAAAATAGACATCAGTATTTCCCTATAAAGCAACTTCGAAAAGGGAGTGGAGCGAAAAGAGCTTCAGGAGCATACATACAAACAAAATCAGGAGAAGCATCAGGCGGTTTAACTTTCCGAGGAGCGAAAGCCGGGTATTACGATAAAGAGTATAGGTACCCATCTTCTGTACAATATTTCAACAACAGGGATAAGGATAGGGGACTTCACCCGACCCAAAAGCCAGTAGCACTATTCGAATACCTAATCAAGACTTACACAAACGAAGGGGAAACGGTACTTGATAACTGTATGGGTAGTGGTACGACAGCAGTTGCTTGTATTAAGACCAATCGTAATTTTATAGGTTTTGAGATAGACCCCGACTACTACGCACTAGCCACCGCCCGACTTGAAGCGGTAAAGGCGCAGATGACATTTTTTGGTTAAAGGAGGTACAAGGTGACACCGAATAAAAACCAACAGACAAAAATAAACGACGGAGGCGAGTTATGAAAGAGGAAATAAAACAAGTATACATTCCAGCTTACGCCAACCACGAAGGCATATACGGAATGTATGTCAAATTGCGTTGGGTATGTCCAGTATGTGGACAACCCCGCGGACAGATTTTTAACAGTCGGTCATACGACGGGAGTCGCTTTCTTGCCGTCGACGCTTGGAACAACCCTTGCGGGCATATCGACAAGTACGACGATGTACGAAAAGAGGCGGCGGCTAACGGGCTGAATGATAGAGGTATTTGCGCAGTCTTGCATAAAAAGAGACAATGATTATTGCACTCGTAATTCTAACTCAATGTTCAAGCAAGACAACTTTAGCCGTATACAGAGCAAAGAAGATTATTAAAAGTCGAATGGAATTAGGAGATACAAATACAGATTAATTTTTTAGCTGAGTAGTTCGGCAAGGAGGAGTAAATGAAATCAATTTTAATGTCAATACAGCCCGAATACTGTGAGCTTATCGCATCGGGCAAAAAGACAATCGAAGTTAGAAAGACAGCCCCGAAAGCACCGTTTAGGGTGTTTATTTATCAGACCAAAAAGAAGTGGATTTACAGACTGCTTGAATGGTTGGGACTGTATCAACAAAAGGTTATCGGCGAGTTTGTTTGCAATGCGGTTGAAAGCATTCCAGTTGACAGCGAGGCTTTCGCCGCTATCTCAAAGCCAGCTTGCCTAACAACAGACGAATTAATTGAGTACTGTTCTGGAAAAGATATGTATGGGCTACACATATCCGACCTTAAGGTATATGACAAGCCTAAGGAGTTAAGCGATTTTTATAGCATTAAACAATGTAAGCCTTGGACTTGGGAAGAGCCACTTGCCCGCCCACCACAAAGTTGGCAATATGTAGAAACGCCCGATTGGGCAGAGGAGGCAAACCATGAAAGCCACAAAACCTGATATATCAAGAGGGCTGACCCTAGAGCAGGTCATAAATGAACTTAACTACCTAAGCTTAAGGAACAAGTCAATCGAAGCACTTTTAGAGCTAGAAAAGCGAAACAAGAAGCGATACGATTATCTTGTATCCATAGGCAGAACCGATGAAGCAGAGAAGCTGGTAAACAAAACGCTTGAATGGAAAATCGGAGAGCAGATTCAAGGCATTGTCGACATCGAAGCCAAATACAAAGACGCCATACAAAGGTTGCCAGAGCCCAACAAGACAATAGCAGAGTTACGCTTTATTAAAGGGCTTAAAACAAAAGAAATTGCCGCGAGATTGTATTATAAAGAATCTGCTATCAAGAAGCGGCTTTATGGTAGGAAAGAAAATCCATACAGCTATTCAAGCATTTACGAGCAAATCTATAAAATCATTAAGGGAGAGGGGTAATGCCCTCTCCCGTTTTTTATGCAACCACACGCCCGTTTTTAAAGTTGAATCCGCAAGTTTTTGCCAATGCTTCTTTTTGTTCTTCAGGTATGGCAAGTCTATTGATATAACCTATTACACTTTGTTTTGCGGCATTTGATGTAATGCCGTAAAAGTCGTTTGTTGCAACGGAATAGCCTTGCGAATACAACAATAATTGTTTTTGCGTTGTGGTAAGGTTAAGTTGCTTTACATACTTTAGTACTTCGGCTTTTTTGGTTCCAGGAATAACATTGCCTTTGGTGTCTTTTCTTCCCTCAATTCCCTTAATGGTAAAGTATGCGTGATAATATGTATCGTAATCAATCTTTGCACTGTTTAGCAATTTCGCTTTTTCGTACACGGCAGAATTGTATTCTCTCAACGCCCTTTCTGCACCATAAGCCAAACGCATTATTTCGGCATACCTTATATTATCGTCATCAATGCTTGAAGTTGCCTCTATTGCACTTGTAATAAGCGGTAAGTCAACTAACGCCGTTTTGTATGCTTCGTTTATAAGCACTTGAATCGCTTTTGTTTCTGCTCTTTTTTCTTTGGCGCTAAGGTTGCTGTTTTCAATTAACCGCTTTTGTTCATACAAATCACTAATTGCACTTTTTACTTTGTTAAGATACCGTACTTGATATTCCGCAGTTTTATCACCGTTAGATTTTGCATATTGCGCTTTGTCGTAAGCTTCGTAAAAGTCTTTAGATAGCTTGTTTTGCAATGTCGGGTCGACGGTAAAGTTTCCGCTTAGGAAATCTTTTTCTGCCCGTTTTGTTGTTGCAGGGAGAATAAAGTCACCTATAACACCGCTATATTGGTCGAGCAAATAATGTATCTTTTTAGGGGAATAATTAAGCACTTTGCCCATTGCTATTGCAATACTGCTTGTGCTTTCGTCATAACGCTTTTTAGGCTCTATGTTTTCAAACTGTCTGCCTTCAATCGCTGTGCCGTACCAAGTCAAGTTATTGGCAACATCGGCAAAAGGAGATGCAATAGTGCGGCTAAAGTTTTCTACTGGTGTAACCTGTTGCGTAATGTTTTTAACATAACTGCCCCAGTCTGCTTTTTCGCCTTGTGCTGTTTGAACCGTACGCATAGCAAGACCGCCCAACACGCTTAACACGCGCCCTTTAGGTATTTTTATAAACTTGCCGCCTATCTTGATAAGGTAATTGTTTTCTTTGTCACGGTCATTTAATTGCTTGTATTCGTCATCATCGTTATACATAAGTTGGTTAAGTAATTGCGGAACAATACCAAGTAATATTGCTTTGGTAAGAAGTCCAACAATAGCTTTTTTTGACCTTGCCGCAGTAATTGTGCGTACCATTTTGCTAAAGCCTTGTATCGCAGGATTTAAGAACGGCATCACGGTTGCGTTTAGCCTTTTACCAATAACACCCTTTCTGCTAAAGTTTACAGTAATATCGGCGGCATTTAACAATGCGCTTTCTATGCTTCCACCTGCTTCGATAGTAGATATGTATTCGGCAAATCTCGCCAACTGTTCGGCTACAATGTTAGCGTTTTCAACACCTTGCAATATTTTGCCAAACACTTTTACTTCCGCTTTTGTCAATCCCCATTTGTTAAGCGTTCCACTAAAACCTTTGTTGTAATCAAACAACGACACGCCAAAACCGCCCATTGCTTTGTATTGCCGCCACAAAAAGCTATTTGTTCTAATTTCATTAAATGCTTTTGCATAATTTTTCAAAAACTGTTTTGGATATTTGCTATAAAGTGCCGCATCTTGAATATCCCTAATCGGGTTGCGGATGAAGAACGCCGGATTATATGTGGTTACCAACTGTTTAAATCCTTTGTTGACAGCTCTTAGCATATTTTCAAATCCGGAATACACCGCCACATCTGGAGCGAACGCATTAAATCCTGCAAATATTTTCTTTTCTACTTTCATTGTAATGCGCTTGCCATTATCAAAGAATGTCACTTCGTTATTAAGCGGCTTGTATTCGTCTAAATCGGTGTCTAGTATGTTTTCGTCTACCTTTTTTGTTGATGTTATTTCTATGTTAGTAAAGTCGTCTTTGGCGGCGGCGGCATCATACAAAGCTTTTGCAACCATGTTTACCCTTGCGGCTTGTATAGTTTTCATAGTTATCGCAGGGATAGTAATATCAAGAGGCAATAATGCTAAGTCGCTACCAGTGGCGGTTTTTAACACCGATTTAATAGCAAGATTGTACTTGCCTTCGATTGAACCCGTACCAAGTTTTGCGCCCTCTATATCTCTAAATGTTGGCACATAGTGCGGATATTTCTTGCGAAAGTCGTCTGCCAATTCTTGACTTATCATTCTCGTGTCTACTTGATATTGCAAAAGATTATCAAGGTATTTATACACTTTTGCCGCCATGTCAACAAATTCGGGGTTGCTTTTTTCGTATTGGTCAACAACCTTTTGCGATTCTTCGGCTGACATATTTAATACGGGCTTGCCTTGCGCTAATCTATCAATATTGTGTTTACAAAATAAGTAATAATAAAAGTCTTGTTTGTACTTTTCATCTTTTAACACGGGGCGCAGAATGCTTTCTAATGACTCGCCCACTTCTTCACCTTTGTAATTAAATTGAGAAGTAAACAACATCTGTTCGCCTGCCGCCTTTGCCGCTCTTGCAAACTGTACAAGTTCTTCACCGTTTTTAACGCCTAACCGTTTAAATTCGCTTTCAATGCCTGCCTGTTCATTAACAAAAGCTATTTTTAAACTTTGCCAAAACTCGCCTGTCTTTGCTTTTACCCTGTTCCATTGTAGCCTTTCACGCATTGTAAGTTCTTTATCAACAGAAGTCAAAACTTTGTCTTTTGTGGTTTCCATTGTGCCATTCAAGACGAAAGTGCCTTTTGCTCCTATTTTACGCTTAATGGTTCCGTCTTTGGTTTTTATATGATAGTATCCGTCTTTTTCAGTTATCGTTGCTCCTTTAAATGTTTTTCTTACAAGTGTTTTTTTGCCGTCTACTTCTTCATAAACATTTGTAATAACATCTGCTTTGTATGCTGTGTCTGAAAGGGAATACCTTATATCCTCGTTTTCGGTTGGGTTTAGGTTGGTGGTTAGTTTGATTTGGTTGGGCTTAAAAACAACAATCTGCGAAGCCCAGTCTTTTGTTTGCCCAATATTTATGTAGTCGCTATCGCCTACCTCTATAACACCATCAAAACCTTTTTTGCGCAAAAAATCCGCATACCCTTTTGGAGTAGGCATTCCATCAATATTTTCAACATTAAATTGTTCAACCAAATCTTTACGGGTTAGGCCAAACTGCTTCAATATTTCTTGGCTTATTCCGTCCCCATCACGCAAATAAAAGGGATTTTTGATATCAAGGTACACCTCCATTACTTCGTCGCCATAATTTTGAGCAAAAGGTTTTGACGGGGTAAAATAATATCCGTCCGCAATTGCGCTACCCACGTTATAAGGCCGCTTTTTGAACTCGGTAAACTTTTTTTTCGTTCCGTGATAAACCACCAACAACCGCCCTTGCTCGTCCCTAACCTTACTATCCTTAAAGAACTCCCTTTGTGCTTTGGTTAGCTTTCTGCCTTGACTGTCGGTGTCGGAGAGTGAGAATTTTGTATCCGTCTTAACTTCAGC
>JAKPCT010000144.1 GCA_029553165.1 Bacillota bacterium | reverse complement strand
TTTTTGGGCGCTCACTTCCTTGAATTGAAGAATTGACTAAAATGAATCGCCAACCTGTACAATTCTTCTAAAAAGAACTGCGCTACTATCTTAAAGGCTTAAGCAGTTCTTTAACCCGCCCGCTGAAACAGTGGGCCAACAAAATAAGCATTCAAAAATTATTTAGAAAGAAATCTCTGGAATTAAGCTATCCCAAAAATCAATTACTTTCGCCTCACCTGATGTCGCAAAACCGTCTTCATCTGTTCCGGTTTAGCTTTACGGGGATCAGAGAGATAGATCTCATGGTGTTTCCCGTTCATTTTGGTCCGGTCTTCCAGCCCTTCTTTCGCAATAAACTGCTCAAGTTTTTTCAAGCTCTCCGGTTCAGTAGCATAAGGTCCAATGTGCATGATTTGAACGCTCAACCCTTCATCATAGGTTTCAAAGTAAAGTTTCTCAAACTTTAAGTCTGGTTTTTTCTGTGCCAACTGTTCCCTAGCCCAAGCAAATACTTCTGCCGTTACAAAGTCAGGTTGCCGAATCATTGCCGTCCACTTCCAGTTTTCCCTTTGTTCCATCGAAAAAACTCCTGCTTCAATCCACCATAACCCTTCAAGCGGTGGGACGACATAGTCAAAGTAACCATCAATAACCATACCACTCTTCTTACTCATCTTGATTGTATAGGCCAATCCATATAACAGTTCGACCGCTTCTGTAAAACCAGGTTGATTCGGATCACCACTGCCATCGACCATTATAAAATTCATCGGAGTTACCTGAACCAACATTGGCTCCTTCGGCAGATACAAATCTTTATACTCTTTTTTAAAGTCAAACACTTTAGTACTCATCACAGTTCCTCCTAACATCTTACCGGGTTCGGCATTGAATCTTCTTTTTATGTTTTCGGTAAAAATCCTAATTTATCAATTATTTTGCAACTCAGATTAGGCATCTCCATCAATTCTTTTTACAATTAAAAAATAAACCCTCCCATTATAGGAGAGTCAAGTTTCATTTAGTAGTGTCAAGAAATTATTCTTTATCTTTATAAAATACAATGTTATTAGCCTTACCTCTTCCCTTTATCATACGGCTCGCCGGCTGCCTTTGGAGCCTGTGATGACTTCGAAAAGATTACTAAAACAATTAAGGTAACAACATAAGGGAAAGTCTTTAACAAAATCCCCGGAACCTTGGCTAACTCCGGAACTGCCTGCGAAACATTCGCAATTGTGCTGGCAAAACCGAAGAAGAAGGTTGCGCCCAATACTCCCAAAGGTTTCCACTGACCAAAGATCAAGGCGGCGATCGCTAAAAACCCTAATCCGGCAACAGTACCATTGAACTCTCCGGAGTAAGTTACCAAGATAATGGCGCCACCCAATGCCGCAAAAGCACCAGAGATCATTACCGCCAGATATCTAATCCAATATACATTAACACCGGCTGCATCAGCCGCTTGGGGATGTTCCCCGCAAGCCCGCAACCGCAGTCCAAATGCTGTCTTATAAATTATAAACCAACAGATCCCCAGGATGACTAGGACTAACCAGGTTGTGGCATAGGTCTGAGTGAAAAATAGCTTGCCAAGTACCGGTATTTTTGACAAAACCGGAATATTAGTCCGATTTAATCCATGTACAATATGGATATTACCACTACCGGTAATATTACGGGCCAAGTAGACGGTCAATGCCCCGGCAATCATATTGATCGCCGTCCCGCTGATACATTGGTTGGCGTTCAGGTTAATGCAGGCAAACGCATGAAGCAACGAAAACAATGCTCCAGCGATTAAAGCCGCCAACAGACCAATCCAAATCGCTATCCCCGGCATCGTTCCCTCAAGTTTGGAGATCACTAATGCCGCAGTGAACAGACCAACTACCATCAGACCTTCCAATCCGATATTGACTATTCCGCTCCGCTCACTGAACAACCCGCCTAAAGCCGTGATCAACAGTGGAATTGTAAAAGCAATTGCATAAGGAAAAATCTGTGCCACAATCTCCCACATCTTACTCACCGCCTTCCTCTGAAATCACAGTATCATTAACACCGGTTGCCAACGACGGTTTAGGTTTGGCAGTCCGCTTTTTAAAATAATCCCAGGCCCGTTCGATCAAAATACTGGTTGCCGCAAAATAGATCATGGTTGCAATTATTGTATCGGCAATTTCGGGTGGTGTTTCCGTCATTGCATTCATAAAACCTTTTCCCGAATGTAACAGGCCAAAGAAGATTGCTGAACCAAACACTCCCCAGGGTGAATTCAATCCCAGCAATGAAACTGCAATCCCGTCAAATCCTTGCGTTGGGAGAACACCGATCTGAATATTTGAAGCATAACCAACATAGAACGTTGCTCCACCCAGACCAGCAAGCCCACCGGCAATCATCATTGATAAGATAATATTACGATTGGCTCTGATCCCGGCATACTCGGCCGCATAACGGTTAAATCCGACCGCTTTTAATTCATAGCCTAAAGTAGTCCGGTTGAGGATAAATGCAATAATTATTACCGCAATGATCGCCAGGAAAAATCCGAGATTAAGATAAGAACCGTTGAACAGTTCGGTAAGCCATTCCACCTTTAGGGACGCTGCATCGGGTATTTTCCGTGATTCGGTCTCCAAAAATTCACCTTTGAAATAGGCCGGCACTATATAGTAGACCACCCAATACGAGATCCAGTTCATCATAATCGTCGCAACTACTTCATGGACATTAAACTTTGCCTTTAACAGTCCGGGAACCAATCCCCAGAGCGCTCCGCCAATGATCGCTGCCATAACCATAATTGGAAGCAATATTGGTTTCGGCAAAGCCAAGGTCAACCCGATTGCGGTCGCACACAATCCCCCAATCAACATCTGTCCGGCAGCACCAATATTGAACAAACCGGTTTTAAAAGCAAAAGCAACCGACAATCCGGTCAAAATCAACGGAGTCGCTGTGGCTAATGAATTTCCAAACCGTTCAATATTCATCGTACCACCTTTAAACAGGTAAGTAAAACCTTCAATCGGATTATTCCCGGTCAACAGCATCAGGAGCGCCCCTGCTGTAAGTCCAAGGACAACAGCGATTAACGCTATCAACGTATCTTTACTGACTAATCTTCGAATCATGCTGACTCACCCCTTTTAACTCCCGCCATCATTAAGCCGATCTCATTTTCATCAGTTGTTGCAGCATCCACAATTCCAATCAGTTCACCGTTATTAATAACTGCAATCCGGTCAGCAACGCTTAAGATCTCATCCAACTCCAAGGAAACGAGTAAGACCGCTTTCCCTTGATCACGCTGTTCCACCAGGCGTTTATGAATATATTCAATGGCGCCGACATCAAGCCCACGGGTCGGTTGGACCGCAATCAACAGTTCCGGTTTGTGATCAATCTCCCGGCCAACAATTGCCTTTTGTTGATTGCCTCCTGAGAGCGAACGGGCAATAGCAGCCGCACCCTGACCGGCACGGACATCAAACTCCGCCATCAGCTGTTCGGCATGATTATGAATCACTTCCCGGTTCAACAAGCCATTCTTTGAATAGGGACTTTGATCATAATTCTTCAAGATCAGATTATCCTCAACCGAATAGTCAAGGATTAACCCGTGTTTATGCCGGTCCTCCGGAATATGCGCAATTCCCGCCCTGATTCGTTCCCGGACTGATAAACCAGTAATATTTTTACCTTTTAAGAAGATCTCTCCGGTTTCAATCTTACGAAGCCCGGTAATTGCTTCAACCAGTTCGGCCTGTCCGTTACCTTCAACACCGGCCACTCCAAGGATCTCCCCGGCACGGACCTCCAGTGAGAAGTTTTTCAGTCCCAAGACCTTACGATTATTGAACACCGAAAGGTTATTGATTTTTAAGAATACTTCACCTGGCTTAGCCGGAGTTTTATCAACTTTAAACGATACTTCACGCCCAACCATCATCTCCGCCATCTTCGCCTCTGATGTTGTCTTTACATCTACGGTACCGATTAATTTCCCGCGACGAATAACGGTGCAACGATCAGCAATCGCTTTGATCTCTTTCAATTTATGAGTGATCAGGATGATCGATTTTCCTTCATTAATCAGATTGCGCATAATCTTAATCAATTCATTGATCTCTTGGGGAGTTAGTACCGAAGTCGGTTCATCAAAGATCAGGACTTCTGCATTACGGTAAAGCATCTTAAGAATCTCGACCCGTTGTTGCATTCCGACCGAAACATCCTCGATCTTGGCATCTGGATCAACATTAAGCCCATATTTCTCTGAAAGTTCTTTGATCCGTTTGGCAGCAGTCTTGATATCAATTACCAAACCACGTTTTCGTTCCTGCCCCAAGATAATGTTTTCCGTAATCGTAAAATTGTGGACCAACTTAAAATGCTGGTGCACCATTCCGATACCCAGCTCATTGGCAATATTGGGATTATTAATCTTGACTTCCTTGCCCCGAATTTTAATTATTCCTGCTTCCGGCTGATAAAGTCCGAATAAAATACTCATTAACGTCGATTTACCGGCGCCATTTTCACCTAACAATGCATGTACTTCACCTTGCTGCAATTGCAGTGTGATCCCGTCGTTTGCAACAATGCCAGGAAACTCTTTTCTGATACCAAGCATCTCAACGACATAATTCATTATATCGACTCCTTCATGCCTGATTTTCCAATTACTAATATCCAGTTTTATTATAATATATAATGCATCATCGGAACAATAAAAAGAAAAAAGAAGAGGATCGCAATCCCATCCTCTTCTTTGTCTTGAAAACATTAAATGCATATTACTTAATCAAATCACCTTTGGTGTTGGATACTTCAATCTTACCTGCTTTTAATAATTCAAAAACTTTAGCAACTTCACTGGTTACATTGGAACTTAAGTTGGGATTCTTAGTCGGAATACCAATACCGTTATTCTTAGCATTTAACACTAAGGTTTGACCGCCAGGGAATTTACCATCTTTAGCTGCCTTGATCATGTCGTAGGCAGCTTGGTCAATTCGTTTCATCGCTGAAGTTAAGATCACTGATTTGTTATTGGCATAAATTCCTTCAGCATATTGGTCAACGTCAACACCAATGATCCAAGCAACTTTACCACTCTTAGCCCGGGATTTGGCTTCGTTAATCGCTCCAATACCTACACCACCGGCAGCGCAGAAGATTGCTTTGACACCACGGTCATACATTTGCGCGGCTAATTGTTGTCCGGCAGCTACGTTATCAAAGGAACCTTGATAAATAAAGTTTTGGGCTTTCATGCCTATTTTGGTCCCTAATTTTTCATTAGCATATTTAATCCCTTGTTGGAAACCCCAGCTGAACTTCTGTACCGGCGGAATCTCCATCCCGCCAATAAATCCAACATCTCCTTCTTTAAGTTGGAGCGCCGTGGCAACACCTGCTATAAAACCCGATTCATGTTCAGCAAAGAAAATCGATACAGTATTGTCTTTAATTACAACTTTGTTGTCTCCGGCATGCGGGCTACCATCAATAATCACAAATTTGGCATCTTTATATTTGTTCTGAGCTTGGAAGATCGCCGTTTCAAATTTGAATCCCGGGCAGACAATAAATTTGAATCCGGCATCATAAAGGTTACCAATCTCTTTGAGGTAATCAGCCTCAGTGGTACCACCTGGTTTTAGGTATTTGCTTTGAATTTTAAAATCTTTGCTGGCACGTTGAATACCCTCCCAGGTACCCTGATTAAATGATTTGTCATCGATGGTCCCGGCGTCAGTAACCATACCAACTTTAAAGCTGGGCGCTCCTTGAACAACGATTACTGCTAAAACCAGGGCCAATAAACAGACTAAAATTCCATAACCTCTTTTTAACACAATAAAAAACCTCCTTTTTGTCTAATCCGAACATATTTGATACTATTTAATCTTCTGCCTCCATTCGGTTTTTCCTCTCAAACATAGTAAATTTTTCTTACAAATGAAGGTGCAAATCCATCCTAATATATCGATTGGTCTTATAAAGATCATAATAGTGAAATACTGGATAAACTCAATTACAACTTCATAAACCATTTGATAAAAAACCTTAATGGTTTATAATAGATACCCTCCATCACCTTTGCCACTTTGGTCAACTCATCCCTGATCTTAATACCCTGGGGGCAATGTGACTCACACTTGCCGCATTTGGAGCAAAGCGACGCATTATGAGCATTGGTCTTAAAACTGGTCTGCATGATATAGTGACTTAGCGCCGCAATTTTCCCATCAATCTCCCGGTCATTATAACAGGAAAAACAGGTAGGAATATCCACTCCCTTGGGACAAGGCATACAATAGTTACATCCGGTGCAAGGGACCTTGATTTTTTGGCTTAAAATATTCCTAACCTGTTCAAAGAGGACTAGATCCGCTTCCGTAAAAGAATTTGCTTCGGCTTTTGAAGCCACTCGAATATTTTCATCGATCATTGCTTGGGTGTTCATTCCTGATAACACTACCAGCACTTCCGGATGATTCCACACCCAGCGTAATGCCCATTCGGCCGGTGAACGTTTAACATAGGCCTGATCCCAAACTTCATAAACCTCTTTGGGCAGATTGGTTACTAATTTACCACCCCGTAACGGTTCCATCACCATCACCGGAATTCCCTTACCGGCGGCATATTGCAGGCCACTCTTACCCGCCTGGTTATTCTCATCCAAATAATTGTACTGGATCATACAAAACTCCCAATCGTAAGCATCAATAATCTTGACGAATTCATCTTTGCCCCCATGATAAGAAAACCCGATGTTGATGATCTGCCCTTGTTGTTTCTTGGCAGCAATCCATTCTAAAATTCCTAAGTTCACAAGCCGGTGCCAGATATTCAGATCCGTTAACAGATGGATCAAATAATAATCAATATAATCAGTCTGCAAACGCTCCAATTGGGTATTGAAGATCATATCGAGGTCTTCATACTTTTTGACCAGAAATTGCGGTAATTTGGTAGCGAGTTTAACCCGTTTCCGATAACCCTTAGCAAGCACACTGCCTAATGTTGCTTCACTATTAGGATAGATATAGGCAGTATCAAAATAATTAACTCCCTTCTCAATTGCGCTGATGATCTGGTGCTCAACTTCTTTCTTATCTTTTGGAAACCGCATACAGCCAAAACCAAGGATTGAAAGCCGATCATTATTCTTAGGATTGATTCGATAGTTCATCTTGCAAGCATATTCCTTTCCCAATTAACTTTAGTAGTAATTCTTTCTTGTTCTGCTGGCAAATTATACAGCAAAGCGACTTCTTCAGATCTTCTTTAAATATATTATAAGTTAATAATTATTAATTGTAAAAATTATTATCAATACTTGAATAATCAATCAATTGATGTTAAAATTTAACAAAATTAGCTTCATTTAATAATTTTTTATACTTTACATATTTGTTTTCTGTATCATCACGATTCATAACAAGTAAAGGAGCTCTTAGAAATGGATAAAATAAATATTGCAATTAAAGATTTGATTCCATACTTTCAACCCGAAAGATTTCCATATTTTTATGATCAGGTACAGAAAGAAATTATTGAACCAATGCAAAATTACGCCAATTATTTGAAAAGCAACACAAGCAAACTGGACTCTGTTAAAAAGAAAATTAAAGACCGGGTTAGAGACTTTAAAACTACCATTTTGAATAAAATAAACCCTAAAAATTCAGAGTATAATCAATTTCGATCGTCATTCGAAAAAATAACTTCTCTTCCAAAAGAGGAGGCGGCTTTTTTGGAGGCTTATGTTGTAGGAGAAAAGAAGCTTAATTGTTATAAAAAAGCTTTGACTATGATCAAAGAAGTAAATCCCTATAAACAAATTGCCGTACCCAAAGATTTATCCTATGAAACTGTTGAAAAAAATTTTATTGATATCTATCTGCAATTAGAAAAAATTCACAATGTAGAGCATGAGATCAAAGAAGTAACTGTTAAAGAGGTTTTAGAGCAACTTGATCAATGTAAAAAAAGCATTGAGCAAGAACTGGATCTGGTCTACCAAAAACACAAAGAGTTAGGTCTGTTTCAAAAGCTACAAGGGGCTTTCGAAGAAGCGTCTTCGCAGCTTAAAAATGAACACGGTGACAACTTTAACCGGTCCGATGTAATAGCTCTAAGCCGTAAAATATTTGAAAAGGGAGGAAATGAACAAATTTATCAAAATATTCGAAAGGAATTTGCCTTATATGAAGAACTGTCTTGCAATAATGAACTCAAAGCCATCCTGGAACGAAATAAACTTACTGATAAAATAATAATTAAAGGCGAAATAACCAGAGAAAATACTTCGCGACATTTGATCGAATTAGAAGAACGATACGGATCGGTATTTAAACAGAATCGAAATAATAGCAAAGGATGGGAACTTTAATCTCATCTTCATCAAAAAAATAACCGGGCCTAAACCCGGATTTTCACATTATCTTTCTTATCAAAAAATGTTTCCGTCATCTTTGGCTCATTGTAAAATCAAATTGAACTAATAAAAATCCATAGTGACCTTTTCTGTTGTAAAATGAATTTACCATAAAACATTAACAGCAGAAAGGTGATCACTATGGACAATACACAGTTTACACCAAATCCGCGAAAG